>CAYGBB010000050.1:0-5041 GCA_964347985.1 uncultured Moraxellaceae bacterium | reverse complement strand
CGGGCCAGCGGGAAAGCGTAGCTGAACCTGAAGTCCCCGGCCGGCCGGCCCTTGATCCAGCACCACGACGGTATCGTGCAGTTCGGCGATGCGCTGGACAATGGAGAGCCCCAGTCCGCTGCCATGCCGGCCGGTTTCATCCAGGCGGTGAAAGCGCTGCATGGCAGCGGCACGCTGTGCCTCGGGAATGCCGGGGCCTTCATCGCTGACGGTCAGCAGTATTTGTTCGCCGGCGGCGGCATTGCCGCAGCGCTGGAGGCTGACCGTTACCGAGGTATCGGGCGGCGAGTAACGGATGGCATTGTCGATCAGGTTGCGCAGCAGGATCTGCAACAGGTCGGCATGACCGTTGATGCAGGCGGGGTCGCCGGCAACGCTCTCCAGTGCCAGGGCGATGTGTTTCCGGGAGGCCTCCTGCGCCAGCATTTCAATGCTGTGCCGGGCGATATCCCGTAACGCAACCGGATGCATCGGCAGTGCCGGTTGACCATGATCCACCCGGGCCAGTGTCAGCAGCTGGTCGGTCAGCCGGGTGGCACGATCACCAGCGGAAAGTGCCATGGCAATTGCCCGGTCACGCTCCTTCCCGTCACGTGCTCCCTGAGCGACCTGCAACTGCGTGTGAATGGCGGCGAGCGGGGTGCGCAATTCATGCGCCGCATCGCTGGTAAAGCGACGTTCATTGGCCAGTGAAGCATCAACCCGCGCGAGCAGTTCATTCAGCCGTATGACCAGTGGCGCCAGTTCACGTGGCACAGGGGTGGTGACTGCATGCAGCTGGCCGGGTTGCTGTTGTGCCAGTGAGTCGCTCAACTGGTTTACCGAGCGCAATGACCGGGTGACGGCCAGCCATACCAGCAGGCCGAACAGGGGCAGGGCAATGAGCAGCGGGCTCAGCAACTGGCCCAGTATCTCTCCGGCCAGTTTTTCCCGGGCGGCCAGTGATTCGCCCACATGTACCTGGTAACGCCGGTCCGGCGTGGTGGCGGAAAAGACACGCCAGGCATGTGTGTTGATGCGGTTGTCGGAAAACCCTTCCCTGCGTGCACTCAGGGGGGTGGCGGGAGCGTTACTGGAGTGCAGTTGCAGGTTGCCGTCGGCATCCCAGATCTGGAAGGCCGCCTGATGGGCGTAGCGATGCAGATCCGGGGCATGCTCGACTTCAATATCGTCGACATCCTCGCCCACTTGCGCCAGCAGCAGTGCTGCGCTTTGTGCCAGATGGGCGTCCAGCAGTTCGTCCAGTTCGTGCCGGCTTTCAACGACCGTCAGGCTGGCGGTGACCAGCCAGATCAGGCCCAGTCCTGAGAGCAGCACCAGCAACAGCTGGCGTCTCAGGCTGCCGCTGACGGGCTGGGGTGTTGCTGGCACGTGGCGTGGCATGGCGCTCCTGTACATGTCAGGTCAATCCGGATCCCGAGGCATCAGATAGCCGACGCCACGAAGGGTTTGCACAATGTGTGGTGCAATCTTGCGGCGCAGATGATGCAGATGGACGTCAATTGCGTTGGATTCCACTTCCTCGCCCCACGCATACAGCGCGGAGGCCAGTTGTTCACGGGTCAGTACACGACCGGCATGGGTCATGAAAGTTTCCAGCAGGGAAAATTCACGGGCAGACAGGACACACAACTGATCACGATAGTGCACTTCATGCGTGGCGGGATTCAGGGCGAGAGCGCCAACGCGAATTTCTGCCGAAGCAATGCCGCTGCTCCGGCGCACCAGGGCGCGCAGTCGGGCGGCAAGCTCGCCTAGATCAAACGGTTTCACCAGATAATCATCGGCACCGGCATCCAGCCCGTGAATGCGGTCGTCAATGCTGTCGCGTGCAGTCAGCAGCAGCACGGGGGTACGGTTTTCACGTGCGCGGGCCTGGCGTAACACCTCCAGTCCGTTGCGTCCGGGCAGGGCAATATCCAGCACCACCGCCGCATAGGTTTCCGTGTCCAGGGCGGCCGAGGCATCGTTGCCGTTCTGCACCCAGTCCACGACAAATCCGTGCTGTCGCAAACCGGTGCAGAGGCCATCGCCCAGGTGTGGATCGTCCTCCACGACAAGCAGGCGCATTCAGGGCGCCCTGTATGATTCAGTCATCATCCTGTTTGTCCGCATGGTCATGATCCGTCCTGGCATCGTGTTGTCCGGTCCCTGGGGCATTTTCCAGTGCGCCAGCGGGGGGAGTGTTCAGGGTCCACGCCCAGAAACCGCCAAGCGTCACCAGCATCAGCACGGCCACCAGCGGCCGGGTGCTGCGGATGCCTTCACCATCATGGCCGGGTTTGTAGCCGGTGAACATGCCGGCAATCAGGTTTTCGCGATGTCGCAGGCTGCTGAATATCACGCCACCCACATGCATAACCACTACACCCAGCATCACACTGGCCAGGATCTCATGGACCTCTTCCAGCCATTCACCGCCCAGTTCGTTGTACATCGCCCAGCCGGAGGCTGCGGTGGCCAGTCCCAGCGACAGCAGCAGGATGACGGCAATGGCGCCCAGCGGATTGTGGCCGGCATGGGGTTCGGGATGCGGGGTGAGCAGCGAGCGCAGGTAACGGACAACAGCGGCAGGCCCGCGGATAAAGTCAGTAAAACGGGCGTGCCGGGTGCCGATAATGCCCCACAGGACGCGGAACGCGATCAGGCCGGCCATGGTGTAGCCAAAGCCGATATGGACGTTGAGCCAGCGCTCGCTGTCGGCCGTTAACCAGGCGCCGGCAAAGCTGGCGGCCAGTGACCAGTGAAAGAGACGGACAGGCCAGTCCCAGATGAGGGTACGTGTGTTCATTTGCGGGTGACTCCTTTGGGCAAGCGGATGTCGTCTTCGTCAAAGAATCCTTCCGCAGCACGGGTGTGGCAGGCACCACAATTGGCGGCGGATTTCACGGCCGGGTTTTTCCAGATGCCGGCGGGTAACTCTTCCTGGTGTTCGTGGACAAACCAGCGGGTTTCCGTGATGCGAAGCGGGAGCTTTGTGGCGGCATTCCGCGTGCGCTGACTGGCGTTGTTCACCAGGAACTGGCGCAGGCGTTGGCTGGTGGGCTCATCCAGGCTGGCATCGCTGCCAAAATGATTGCCAAGGCCATCCATCACGGCATTCCAGGAGGCGGCGGGTAGCAGGGCCGGGGGGTATGGCACATGGCAACCGGCGCATTCCTGTGTATAGAGCGGGTTGGCGACGCGGGGCATATTGTCGGCCATTGTTAGTCCGGGCAGGGTTATACCGAGCGCGGTAAAGGTGACCAGGGTGCACAATGTTTTCATGGTGGCTCCTTAACGCAGGCTTTGCAGATAGGCGAGAACATCGCCCTTTTCGCGGGCGGTGCATTCGCGGCTGAGCACATCCTTGCAGTTGCGGCGAAACCACTTCTCCACCTTGGCGACATCGGTAAACCGGTCGGGGTTGGCCGAAGGGGCAAGCGGCTTCAGGGTTTTGCCGGTCACGGCGTGGCGCCCGTTGGTGCGGGGATCAGCGGTGTGGCAACTGGAGCAGCTCCATTCGGCACCATGGCGGCTGGCAAAAAACTGGCGGCCACGCTCGGCCTGCAGGCCTCCTGAACCGGGGGATTCCAGTTGTGCGGCGGCAGCGTAGCGGGCCTGCAATGCGGCGGGAGTGTCGGTGCCGGCGGCAAGCAGTGCCCCGGGGAGCACGAGCAGAAGGGCCATGAGGCGCATGGAAATCTCCGGGAGTGGATTTCCATGCAGGATGGCTTCAGTGGATTAAGTGCTCATTAAGGAGTTAAACGGATTGTCGGGTAGTGCGGGGGCAAGCAATGCCGGCAGGGCGCCGGGCGGGTACAACAAGCGCTGCAGGCAGCGCAGGACACCACATCAGCATGCAGTACGGATGGCGCTAAAGGACATGACGCGGCATTGGGGCTTCGCACTGGATTATTCCAGTGCAATGACTCAATGGGTCAGGGCATACATGTCAATGATTTCGGCCAGTTCGGATTCAATCGCCGGTTTGCAGACATAGGCACGGGCGCCTTGACGCAAACCCCAGTAGCGGTCGCTTTCCTGTGTTTTGCTGGTCACCATGACGATGGGAATGTGCGCGGTATCCTTGTCCTGCATCAGCTTGCGGGTCGTCTGGTAGCCATTGAGGTCGGGCATGACTACATCCATCAGGATGATGTCAGGCTTTTTTTCCTTGGCGGTGAGGATGGCCGCATGGCCATCTTCAGCAAACAGGAAGTTGTGTCCGTATTTTTTCAACATGCTGTACATTGCCAGCTTGTCGGTGGGGGAATCATCGACGATCAGTACGCGGGCCATGACAACTTCTCCTTCCAGGGGAACAAGTGCCAAGACTAGTGGTGGAGGATGACAAACAAAAGGCATGGCCGGTCAGTCTGCGGCCTGCTTCACACTTGATCCGCTGACTGGTTGGTGACCGCGACCAGCGGCAGGAGGATGGCTGGCCTTGGCCGTTCAGGTGTATTTCATGCTCCCGTCCCCTTGCATGCCTTTTGCCCAGCCCCGAACGGTCTGAAGTTGTGACCTGGCACGAATCTCCAACACATCGGACAGGACAGCGTGGTCAGGCACGCCCACAATCAAAAGATTGAAGGTTTTCTCAGGAGAAATACCATGTTCGCTACTAAACCGCTTAAAACTACCGCCGCTGTGCTTCTGGTCTGCATGGGCATGACCAGTCTGCCGGTGCAGGCCGTCATGATTTCGACCGACGAGGCTGTGCAGCTGGCCTCCCCGGTGATGAGTGAGCGCGCCGCCGTGAATGCCCTGCTGGCGCGTGCCGATGTGCAGGCCGAACTGGCTCGCTATGGTGTGGATCCGGCTCTGGCGGCCGATCGTGTCGCGGCCCTGACGGATGCCGAAGTGACTTCCCTGCACCAGCGGGTAGAGAGTGCTACGGCTGGTGGCAGTGTTGTGGGGGCCATCGTGTTCATTTTTGTGGTGCTGCTGATCACGGACATTCTTGGTCTCACCAAGATTTTCCCGTTCACGCGCTCGGCGCGCTAACGCGCAGGCAGTCTCTCCCGGGGGCTCCTGCGCACAGCAGGCAAGCCTCTGG
>CAYGBB010000049.1:0-10109 GCA_964347985.1 uncultured Moraxellaceae bacterium | reverse complement strand
CGCATGCACAGTACCACCAGCTCGACATGATCCTCCTGCACATCAAACACACCCGGGGTACGTTTGGAGTTGGAGAAGGTTGGCGGGTCCAGGAAAATCAGATCAAACTTCTCCTGACAATCCCGCAGCCACTGGATACTGTCTGCCTGCTCGAAGTAATGGTGGTCTGGCGGAATGCCGTTGAGGGCAAAGTTTCGTTCTGCCCAGGCCAGATAGGTCGGCGACAAATCCACCGTAACCGTGCTGGCCGCCCCTGCCAGCGCAGCATGAACACTGGCAACACCCGTGTACGCAAACAAATTCAGAAAGTGCTTACCCCTGGCCTCACTGGCCATGCGCAAGCGCAAGGGACGATGATCCAGAAACAGCCCGGTATCCAGATAATCCGTCATATTGACGAGCAGCCAGGCATCCCCTTCCCGCACCTCAATGAATTTTCCTTTGCTCCCTTTTTTCTCGTACTGCTGATTACCTTTCTGGCGGGCGCGCACCTTTATAAACACCTGCTCGCGATGCAGACCAAAGACATGGCGAATGGCGATCAGTGCAAGCTTGAAACGTGCTTCCGCCTTTTCAGGATCGACCGTTTTTGGCGGTGCATACTCCTGCACATGCAGCTGCCCTTCATACACATCCAGTGCCAGGTTGAATTCCGGCATGTCTGCATCATAAACACGGTAACAATACACATTTTCAGCTTCTGCCTGCTTCTGCGCAGCCTTCAGATTCTTTCGCAGACGATTGGCAAAGGCTTCTGCTTCTGGCGGAATGCTGCCTGTACCCTCCTGAAAGCGTGTTACCGCACGAGCGGGTGCTGCAGGAATGTCTCCATGACGGGCATAAACAATCAATGCCCCATTATGAAGACGCTCTGTGGCACGATGGGAAAACCCGAGTGCATCCGCGTGTTGAATGTCCGAGGCCAGCACACAAGCCTGCCAGCCGGGAAACTGTTCGCTGCTGACACGGCCAAGTGCACGATACAGGTCACGCATGGTTTCCTTTTCACCCAATCGCTCGCCATAGGGAGGATTGCACACCAGCAGACCATGACCAAGAGGCATGTCGGTAACCGGCTTGCGTAACTCGTACAACGCTTTCTGTTGCAAGGAAATCAGCTTGCCGACCCCCGCAACATCCACATTCCGTTGTGCTGCCAGCAATGCATCTTCACTGGCATCAAATCCGAAAATCGGCGGAAGTGGATTATTCAGGCCGGCATGACGGCGCTCTTCGGCTTCATCAATGATTACCTTCCACAGCACAGGGTCATGAGCAGAAAAGCCAAGGAATCCGTAATAGTCACGATTGATTCCCGGGGCAATATCGGCCGCCATCCATGCGGCTTCAATCAGGAAAGTGCCTGAGCCACACATGGGATCAACAAATGACTGGAAGCTTCCGGCAGGCCAACCCGCCTGCATAAGCAAGGTAGCAGCCAGTGTCTCTTTGAGTGGTGCCTCCGTCATCGCCACGCGATAGCCTCGCTTGTGCAGGCTGTCTCCCGACAGGTCAATACTTACCTGAAAACCGCGGGCACTGGCATGAACCTGCAAAGGGACATCCGGGCGATCAACACTGACGTTAGGACGAACACCGTGATGCTCACGGCAATGATCAACCACAGCATCCTTGAGCTTCAGTGAGACATACTGTGTATGGATTTTAACGTCACGCATGGCAGTGGTATGAACGGCAATCGTTCCCCGCGGATCCAGCACATCTCCCCACGGGTATTCCACTGCAGCATCATAGAGCGCATCCGTATTGGTGGACTCGACATCAAACAGCGGCAAAAGTACCCGGGAGGCAATGCGTGACCACAGGCAAATCCGGGAAGCCTGCTCCATGGTTCCACAGGCCAGGATGGCACCCCTGTCACGGCGCAGATCTGTCAAGCCAAGAACCTTCAGCTCCTGCTCAAGCACTGCCTCGGCTCCGTCGCCGCAGGTTACCACCAGATCAATAATCATAAGTCACACATTTTCAATCAGTTAGGCTCGCAAGCCGAGAAAGTCAACCAAGTATTTCTGCAATATGCCCCGGACTTACAGTGTTATGCCAAATAAGTCATCGACATTCACATTAATCCGTACTACTAATCTTCATGTGGCCTTCATCGTACTGCAATGAAGTGCCACTTCGCGTTGTCATGATCATGTGCATGTCCACATGAGTGACGGCCTGTCTAAAAGTGGCGGTTTCACCGCCCATGGAATCCCGAAGGTGAACCATGAAGCGACAGAAAAGAGAACGTGATGAACTGCTTTTTGCTCGCGGCTTCAAAGCCGGTTTGACCGGGCGCTCATTAGATACTTGCCCCTATCAGGATATCAATCTCCGACAACACTGGATGGCCGGCTGGCGAGATGGTCGTGTCAGTGAACGCGAGGGTTACAGTGGTGTCGCTGCCTTACATCTGGTCCCTGTTTAACCCGCTACCTGACACACAACTGTAGTCTGACCTGACAGACAACCTATGCATGCTCTTGCAGCCCAACAGAAGGTTTTCTGCTGCCTGCAAGAACATGCTCTGCTCAGACCTTTCCCGAACTCTTGAGTCGCCTGACCGCCGTAATAGCCTGGTCAGCCTCACGAATCAATTCCGGCCCCCGATAGATAAATCCCGTATAAAGCTGCACCAGATCCGCCCCGGCGCTGATCTTTTCTGCGGCACTCACAGCATCCGTAATTCCGCCTACTCCAATGACAGGCAATGCACCGTCAAGCGCCTGGACCAGCTCGCGCAACACTCGCGTTGAGGATGCTCGAACCGGAGCCCCACTCAACCCGCCCGTTTCGTCACCATGAGGCAAACCTTGCACACCCTCACGACTGATCGTGGTGTTGGTAGCAATCACCCCGTCGATCTCGAAGCGCCGCAACAGACTGGCAATTCCCTCAACATCCTCTCTCGTCAGGTCTGGCGCAATTTTTACCACTAACGGAACATGACGACCATGCTGGCTAGCCAGCTGCTGCTGCCTGTTTTTAAGAGGCTCCAGCAAACCGGCCAGGGCATCGCTGGACTGCAGACTGCGCAAGCCCTGAGTATTAGGGGATGAGATATTCACCGTCACATAGCTGGCATGGGCATAGACACGATCGAGGCACGCCAGATAGTCACCAGCGGCGCGCTCAACCGGCGTATCAAAGTTCTTGCCGATATTGATCCCGAGAATTCCCCGGTAGCGGGCACGTTCGACCTGGCTGACCAGATGATCAACCCCCAGATTGTTGAAACCCATACGGTTGATAATGGCAGTAGCCTGCGGCAAACGAAACAAGCGCGGCTTGGGATTACCAGGCTGAGGCCGTGGCGTTACCGTGCCGACCTCAATAAACCCGAACCCCAGCGCGGCAAGCCCATCAATATGATCACCATTTTTATCCAGTCCTGCCGCCAGCCCCACCGGATTTGGAAAACTCAGCCCCATCAGGGTGACCGGCTGCTCTATCGTGGCTGTAGACACCCGTAACAGACCTAGTCGCTCAGCAAGGCTGATACCAGTCAATGAAAGTTGATGGGCGGTTTCCGGGGGGAGCGAAAACAACAGGCTTTTGGCCAGGGAGTAAAGCATGAAGGAGGACACGCATCTGGTTTCGGATGGGGCTCATTATATGCCAATCCCGATCTGGGTGCTGCGCACAACAAAAAGGCCCTCCTGACAGGCAGGAGGGCCTTTGTTAGTACTCAACGACTACCTGACACCAGCCTATTTGCTCTGGTAGCTTTCCGGCTTGATCAGGAAGTGGGCAAATGCCGGGATCAGTACCAATGCCCCCAGCATGTTCCAGAGCAACATCACCGTCAGAAGCAGGCCCATGTCAGCCTGGAACTTGATCGGCGAGAACACCCAGGTGAACACGCCGATGGCCAATGTCACACCAGTGAACATGACCGCCTTACCCGTACTGGTCAACGTTGCCAGGTAGGCCTCCTTGAGCCCCATGCCATCCTTCATGTACTTCTCGAACTTGGAGAAGATGTAGACACCATAGTCCACACCAATACCAACACCCAGGGCAATCACGGGCAGAGTGGCTACCTTGATGCCAATTCCCAGCATGGTCATCAGCGCTTCGCAAAGAATCGAGGTCAGTACCAATGGAAGGATGATGCAAACCACTGGTCGCCATGAACGGAAAGTGATGAAGCACAGCACTATCACAACACCGTATACCAGCAGCAGCATCGGGTTCTTGCTTGCAGAAATCACATCATTGGCTGCTGCCTCGATACCGGCATTACCGGATGCCAGAAGATACTTGGTGGTCTCGGTATTGTTTGTCTTTGCGAAATCCTCAACCGCCTGTGTTACGCGCTTGAGTGTTTCTGCCTTGTGATCATCCAGAAAGACAAAGACCGGAACAAGACTGCACTCACCATTGAAAAGATCAGGCACATTCTTGGCGGACTCGTTCAGTACTGCATCATCAGAGACCAGAGTAGACCACTTGGGGTTACCCTCGTTGAAGCCCGCCTGAATACGCTTGACGGCAGTCACCAGTGACTGGGCCGATTGTACGCCTGCAACATTTTCCATGGTCCATTGCAGACGATCAACTGATTCAAGCACCTCATAGGTCGAACACATTTCAGGCGCCGTCTCCACCATCACGACCAGTACATCGGCACTGATTGAGTAATGGGAGGTAACGAACTTGTCATCAAGGTTGTAACGGGAATCAGCACGAAGTTCCGGCGCACCGCGATCAAGATCACCAATCTTGATGTTCTGTGCAATGACAAATGACACACCAAGAATAATCGCCGCAACTGCGATACCCACAGTGGCAGGCGCTCGCTCAGACATACGAGCAATTGCAGTCCATACCTTTGATGTCTTGCTACGTTCCGCCTTGACCTTGTTGACAGCAGCATCACTGACACGCAGATAGGACAGGATAACGGGCAACAACACAAAGTTAGTGAATGCAATCAGTGCCGTACCCACACTGGCGGAAATTGCCAGCGCCTTGATTACATCAATATCAATCAACAGAAGCGTCAGGAAACCAACTGCCTCCATTGCCAAGCCCATGATGCCGGCCTTGGCAAGGGAAGAGAATGCCCAGCGCGCAGCTTTCTCCTTTTCAGCACCTTCGGCAGACTCACTTGCAAAGGCATTTACAACCTGAACGGAATGACTGACCCCGATTGCAAAAACCAGGAATGGAACAAGCATCGAGTAAGGATCGAGCCCGAACCCCATCAGTTTCACTGCACCAAGCTGCCATATCACCGCAATAATGGAACAAAACACCACCGCGATGGAGCTTTTAAGATCACGAAACTCCAGCATCAAAAGCACGAGGGTAATTATGATGGCCGCAAGAAAGAACAGGACAATCTTCGTACCACCCTCAATCAGGTCCCCTACTTTTTTAGCAAAGCCGATAATGTGGATTTCTACATTAGGGTTTTTCGCCTGATACTTTGCGCGTACCCGCTCAAGCTCATCAGAGAGCTTCTTGTAGTTGATGTTTGAACCATCCAGCAGAGGAATCTGGATAATGGTGGACTTGAAATCGTCCGCCACAAGACGCCCTACCTGACCCGAACGAAGAATATTGCTGCGTAATGCATCAAGACCTTCCGGTGTGCCATCGTACCCCTGAGTTACCTCTCCACCCTGAAAGCCATCTTTGGTCACTTCGCTCCAACGAACGTTGGGTGTCCACAAAGACTTCAGCTTGGAACGGTCAGCACCCTCGAAGTAAAAAACTTCATCAGTGATGTTGCGCACCATTTCCAG
The DNA here is from genome assembly GCA_964347985.1 of uncultured Moraxellaceae bacterium. Lineage (GTDB taxonomy): Bacteria > Pseudomonadota > Gammaproteobacteria > Pseudomonadales > Moraxellaceae > UBA2031. The sequence continues at coordinate 4,350 of CAYGBB010000049.1, read as the reverse complement.
ATACGCAGGATCAAATATGTCTCCCTGCTTTACCGCAACAGCAATCTTGATGTCATTGCCAAGGCCAAGATCATCCTTGTACTTGAGCAAATTCTGGATATAGGGATGATCCAGCGGCACCATCTTCTCCAGGCTGGTATCCGCCTTGAGCCCCATAACCTGCCAAACCATAATCGCCGTTATCACTGCAAACACTGCAATGATGGCGCGGCGCGCACCAAAAATCAGACTTTCAACCCTGGAAATCGTCATATCAATCAGCCTCGCCGTTCCTTACTTGCCTGCCGGGAGCTTTTTCAAGCCACCCTCGCCTACTGTTAACAATGCGCCGCCCCCTAAAGGAAGCAATGCACTGATCGTCTGACGATCCTGACGGGTCTGAGTGATCAGATTCAGGCTGCTGTCATCGGCAGTCAAAAGAACACCCGCATTTCCGGCAATCACATACCGACCGTTCTGCAGGCGAGCAGCTGTATTAAGCCCTGAGGTCACGCCAGTCTGAACCTGCTGCCAGGAGGCACCCAGATCAGCCGAACGGAATACCCTTCCTTGCAGACCATAAACCAGAACCAGGTCGGCACCGAGAGGAGACACACCAAAGAAGGAACCATCAAATGGCGAGGCCAATGTCGTCCAGGTCACACCCTTGTCTGTCGAGCGAAACAGCATGCCACGCTCCCCCACAACAAACACTGCCGATCCATCTGCCGCACCGGAAATTGCATTCAGGTGCCAGCCATCAGGATTGTTCACTGCTGCAGCATTATTCGACCAGGTGACTCCACCATCATGAGTAGCCAGGAAGTAGCCATAAGCACCAACAGCATAGCCATTCATGTTGTCGGCAAACCACACATCCAGCAGTGGCGAACCAATTTTGTCTTCACCAGCATTCTTGTCAGAATGCTGAAGTTGCCAGGTTGCGCCGGCATCTGATGAGTAAATGACAACGCCATTATGGCCAACAGCCCAGCCTTCCTGAGCATTGGCAAAATGCACGCCAGTCAGCATGACTGACACAGGCACCTTGGCTTGAGTCCAGGTATTGCCATCATCATCAGAAAAAAGAACATGACCGCGGTCACCAACAGCGATGATTCGTTTGCCTGCAGCCGCCACATCAATCAGGAGTGATTTGCTGGCTTTGGGAGAAACCACCGCTGGACGATCAACCGCAGATTGAGGGGCAGCAGATGCCAAAGGGCTTGTGGCAACAGCACATGCCAGTACTGTCAATGCGAAAAGTTCACGAATATTCATAGTGAGCCTTGAATCAGAAAAATGTGAAGTGGCGCACGCACGCCACCCACCTTACGAGAAAAAGCCGGACGTTATGTCCGGCCCTTTCCATGCTTCTCAGTTATTTCAATTACCGGGTACCACGACGACGCAGTGCTGCCGGAGTGAAGTATTCGTCTCCCGGTGACGGCTTGGTGGTATCAACAATTGTGTCTTCTTCGTTATCCAGCTGCTGGACATGATAACGACGTGCCTGCAGGTCATGGAAAACATCCAGCGCTGTCCAGATCATCGGAACTTCATAGAAGTTCTTCAGGAAGGCCATGCTTACACGCCACAGGTCACCGCGACCATCGTAGAGATCAGCCATGGCAATGGTCCAGGAGTCTTCATCAATATAGAAACGACGCTTGGAATAGATATGACGCTGACCAGCTTCAAGGGTGCCTTCAACAACCCAGACACGATGCAACTCATAACGCAGGTACCCTGGGTGCGGGTGTCCGGGCATAAGGAGCTGCTTGTAGGTGATGGAGTTGTGATCCACCTTGTAGTTGTTATACGGGATGTAGATTTCTTTCTTGCCGATCAGCTTCCACTGGTACTTGTCCGGTGCACCGTTATAGATGTCGGTGTCATCGGCCGTGCGGAGACCATCAGCCGCAGCAATCGGTGTGTCATAGGACAGGTTTGGTGCCTGACGGACACGACGCTGCCCTGCGTTATAGCCCCATGCCTGGCGCTGATCCTTACGCTGGTCAATCGTCTCGTGTACCAGTACCGCACCACCAGCCAGACGTGCCGGCGCTGTCGTTGCAGAAAGGTAGTAGAAGAGAATGTTGTTCAGCTGGGAAATATTGGTGTACTTGGGATTGTAATAGCGGGTATCCAGTTCCTGCTGCGACGTAACCAGTGAGTATGACCCATTACGCTGCACGGCCACTTCAGAAGCCTTACGCACAATGTACTCACCACGATAACGCACAATATGGTTCCAAACAGCCTGCAGCGCCTGCTCACTATTGCTGCCAGACAGAATCGGGAATGGTGTGCCACCGATGCAGCCATCGAATCCCCAATCCTTCACTTTGCCCGTGGTGGCGCACTTGAAGGTGTTGTCATAAATCCGCTGCGGCAATGCTGCTGTACGTCGCGAGGGATAAATGAACATCTTGAACGTTTCAGGATACGTTCTGAATAACGCTTTCTGACCATCAGAAAGATTGTCAGCATACTTGCTCATGTTCTGGGCAGTAATTGTCACGATCGGTTTGTCACTGACAAACGGATCAGGATGATGCTGACCAGGCTTGTAGCCTGCAACGGGAGGCTTGGTAATACCACCAGTCCATGCAGGAATGGTTCCTGCAGCATTACCGGCCTTTTCGCCACCAAGAGGTGTGAGTGTGGTCTTGAGCTTTGCGGCTTCGTCAGCAGAGACGGCCGCTTGTGCAACGGTCGCGGTGGCGAATGATACCGCCAGAGCCGTACCGAGCCATGCGAATTTTTTCAACATGATTCAACCCTCAAAAAAACAAAACAAACTTTTAAAAAACAGCACCTTAAGACTGAGGCAGGCAACAGACAGAAACCCGTTATCGGTTCTGCCTGCTGCCCAACGACCTTCACAGGTCGCTTTATCTGAAAATCACAAGCTTAGAAGGAGTACTTGAGCGTGAGCGTAAGGTTGTCACGATCATGCAGCAGATTGCTGGCTTCTGCGCCCCAGAATGCGTTGTAGGCGATGCCCATTTCCAATGCATTGTTGTAAATGGCGTTTACACCAACCAGACCGGACTTGCGATTCTCCAGGAAGTTACCGGTACGGTGGGAGTTACCATCGACGTCATGTGCAAAACGGATAACCGGGTTAAGTGCCACGCCGGCAAACACATCGTTGTAGGTAGCAGAAAGAACGGCACGGTAGCCCCAGGACAACTCGTCAAGATAGTCGTTCGATGGGCCTTCAGAGAGGCAGGTGCCAGCTTCATACGGCGTTCCAGTACAGACCAGACCAGCAACAGCGGAAACAGGTGCAGTCAATGTAGGAATATTCAGCAGTGATGCGGTAGATGCGTAACGCTTGTCTTCGCCTTTTGGAATGTAGCTGGCACCAACTTCCAGAACCCCAATCACTTGATTGGCACCAATCATGGGGCCAAAGTTATTGATTGCCACCAGATCCAGATTGTAGGTTTCCAGCTCCTCCCACACCTTCACCGTATCACCCGGTTTGACCGGATTACCGTTGTTCAGGGTGTCACCCAAAGAGACACCAACAGCCGGATCACATGCACCAAAACCGTAGCAATAGCCTGCAGCAGCGTTATAAGCGACCAGATTATCGCCAAGCTCAGAAAGGATGACGTCATTTGGGCGGTATGCCAGCTCACCAGACAGGGCCAGATCGCCAAAGGCGGTGCTGAACGTCAATCCAACCATCTGGATATCTTCAGGGTAGACAATCTGGTACTGAGTATTATCAACATAGCCCAGTGCACCAGGAATACCCGATCCCGCCGCAAACGGCCCTGCCACGGCCTGCGCAACCGGCTTGTGGCTGTGGTAGTTCATGTAGAACAAGCCAAATTCAGTTGAATCCATGTTGTAACGGAAGGCCACACCAAACTGCCCCTGGCTATCGACAGGCTTGTCTGAAATGCGATCATTGGTCAGTACGCCTAACGGCGTAACTACCATAATACGGTTTGCACCATCACCCGCAAAAGCGTCATCGGTGGAGTAGTAGGTACCCACGCCATCTGCCTCAGAGTAATCCCAGTCAAACTCATAGAAGGCCTCCATGGTCAGACTATCGGCCAGCTCGTAGGAACCATAAATCATGGGCAGCGGCAGCAGCGCCTCACGTACTTCAGCGCCAGGCACACGCAGTTTGGAGAGAGACACCGGATTGGCATTGTTGATGCCATCCTGAAGGAACAATGCTTCACCCCAGTTGATCACCTGCTCGCCAAGGCGAACATTCAGGGCACGGCCAGCAACATCGAAGTTGCCATAGACATAGGCATCCAAGAAGCGGGCATCGCTGGTAACCCTTTCATCGAGCTCTTTCGGAAACCCGCAGCTGGCCGGAGTTGCTGATGTCTGCAT
>CAYGBB010000048.1:0-10167 GCA_964347985.1 uncultured Moraxellaceae bacterium | reverse complement strand
CTGCAGGCCGCCCCTGCGTCCGCAGCACATCCCCGGCAAACCGCTTCAGCGATTCCCGGGTCATGCGCTGGTCTTCTGTCAGGGACAGGTCAAACAGGGCTTCAGACATCGTTACACTCCAAAACAACACGAGCCAGAACAACACAAGCCAGAACACCCCGTCACACAAACGGTATGGCCACTTTGTCATTCTCGTTACGGACAAGGGGGCAGGATGCCCTCCCGCAATGGCTCACTGATAGTTACAGAGTGAATCCGCCGTCACAATGACAACCACGCCTGACTAAAACGCTCATCCATCGCCCATACGTGAATATCCTGCCGGATCAGCTATCCTGAAAAGCCAAACGCCAGGAGGCACCATGAAACTCATCCGTGATCTTATTGTTGCTGGCACGCTGGCCAGTGCAGCCCTGCCGGCACTCGCCGACAAGGTAGTGACCTACACCATCGACCCGACCCATACCCAGGTGTATTTCAGCTGGAGCCACGTCGGGTTCTCCAGCCCCGGGGCAGTGTTCCGTGAAGTGACCGGCAAGATTCAGGGCAATCATGATGTCCCTGAGCACTCCAGTGTCGAGGTCAGCATGCCGGTGCGCTCCGTCGACAGTTTTGTTCCACTGCTGAATGAGCACCTGATCAGCTCCGGTGACTATTTCAAGACCGCCGAACACCCCACCATCACCTTCAAAAGCACCGGCATCCGCGATGTGCAACGCAAACGGCGTACCTTTACCCTGCTGGGCAACCTCACCGTCAATGGCGTTACCAAACCGGTAAAGCTGCTGGCCAAAGCCAACACCATCGGCCCGCACCCGTTTTATGACAATGCCGCAGCAGCCGGTTTTGAAGCGACGACCACCATACGACGCTCCGACTTCAATATGGGCAAATACACCCCAATCGTCAGCGACGACCTGGCAGTTCGTATTACGGTCGAGGCCATAGAGGAAAAAGCCTACCAAAAAGCACTGGAAAAGCAGGCGGCCGAACAGAAAGCAGCCGCTCAGAAAGCAGGTACCCAGTAACCGCCGGCACACATGAAAAAGCCCCGTCATTCCGGGGCTTTTTTATTGAAACGATCGTCGGTGTTCCTTCACTTCATCACAGGCTGTCCAGCCAGCGTGGACGCTCAATGCCGTAACCCTGGGCATAGTCCACCCCAATCTCGGCCAGCCGGGCCAGAATCGCGTCATCCTCTACATACTCGGCAATAGTCTGGATGCCCATGTAGTGGGCCAGGTCATTGATGGAGCGAACCATCGCATAATCATTTTCATCAGTGGCAATACCCCTGACAAATGAACCATCAATTTTAACGAAATCAATGGGCAGATGTTTCAGGTAGTTGTACGTGGCATGGCCCGCACCGAAATCATCCAGTGTAAAGCGACACCCTGCTTTCTTGAGTTCATGCATGAAATCAACTGCATCCGGCAGATTGCTGATGGCCGTTGTTTCAGTGACTTCAAAGCAGATCTTGTCAGCCGGCACCCGATACTCCAGCAAACGATCAAACAGGTAACTCATCATCTGCGCATCCGAGAGGGAATGACCGGACAGGTTAATGGAGACCATACCGATTTTATCCAGCTTCTCAGGATTGTCTTTCAGCCAGTGCAATGCACTGTCCACCACCCAGCGATCTACCGCCAGCATCCGGTTGTAACGTTCGGCTGCCTGCACAAACTCACTGGGGGGCAAATCCTCACCACCATCATCACGCATGCCCAACAAGATCTCGTAATTGGGCAGCTCTTCTGTGGCCCGGTCAGGGCTTATCGCCCGTATTTTCTGGCAGCGCAGTGTTAGCCGCTCCTGCTCCAATGCCTGATTAAGCTTGGCCACCCAGACCATGACATTGTCGCGCCGTGTCAGTTCATCTGCATTCGGCTGGTAAATCTGTATGCGGTTTCCGCCGCCACTCTTTGCCTTGGCACAGGCATCCTCTGCTGCACGCAGGATATTGGCATCACTTTCACTCGTATAAGTGATATCCACCAGTCCGGCACTCGCCGTCAGCTTGTAATTATGGTCATCCCAGCTGAATGTCATTGTCGACAACTCACTCAGGCGCAAGCTGATGAGCTGCTGGGCATTGCCCAGGTCACAATCCTCCAGTAACACTCCGAACTCATCCGCATTAAGACGCGCAACAATCGTTTTCGCCTTCAATGCCTTGTTGAAAAGGTGCGCCACATCCTTGAGCAACTGGTCGCCCGATGCAAAACCGGACGTATTATTGATCAGCTTGAACTGATCTATGTTGATATACGCCACCACATGACGTGAACGCGTGCGCTTGGCATCATCTACTACACGCTGCAGCTGACGGGTAAATTCAGCACGATTGACAAGGCCGGTTAACTCATCGTGCATGGCTTGCCATGCCAACCGGTCATATAGCTGATGAACAACCCGATCCAGTGCATCATCCACCGCAGGCACGTCATCGCCCTCAACAATCAAGGCATTGCCTGTATGCAGCAGCGCCGCCAGTTCACGCAGCGTAAAATCATTAACCTTGACGCCCTGGTGATTCACAAACACAAAGCGTGAATCATCCACTGCGCGCCATGCAAGGCGCAGGCGGTCTGCCTCATCACTTCGGTGCCGTAGTTCCATCCAGTTTCCCAGCTGGAGACGGCGAGCCCTACCCATCCACTTCTCCAGCCAGCGTTCTTCAACCGTATCTGATGCATCGACCTTTCTTGCCGGCACTTGTACCCAGGCAACGTCTTCCAGCAATCGCTGCGGCCCCGACAACAGCAGCTTGAGCTCAGCAATCGCCTGTGCCTGCTGCTGCCCGCCAGTATCACCCAACTCCTGAAACCCGGTCTTGATCAGCCGCAGCAGCTCACGCAAATCGAATCCACGATGTGCATCAGCACCAATGGCCAGCAACTCATCCAGAACACCAATGTAGTCATGCCACGGCCGGCTCTCCTCGCCCTGGCGCAAATGGGTCTTGATCAGTAAATCTCGCCAGCCCGCATCAACCAGCGTCAGCACTGGCTGTGGAACCTTTCTGCCAGACAGTTTTTCGTCAAGAAGCTGCTGCACACGATGTCGGGCACTTTCCAGGCGATGCTCGCCTTCCGCCAGCTGACGTACCCGTTCAAGATTGCGCTGGCCCGAGGCCTCCTGGCGCTTGACCATGGGGTCCAGTACACACAACGCATTCTCAAAAACATCAGGAGCAGAATCAAAGCTCAGCGATATATCCTTGACCAGTGCCGTAATCGCCTGCTCCTGATCACGCGCAAGAGGATGATCCTTGAAGCCCAGCCGTGCCAACCGGTTCACCACCTGTCGTGCCGGATGGTCTTCGCGCTGAAACAAGTCATCATCATTCATCAGGGAGTGCAGCAAAGGCAGCTGCAGTTGCTGGAACCAGGCCCTGGCCTGATCACCGATGATCTGGTTCCGTGACAGCATTTCCAGCATGCTTTCGGTCATCTGGATGATGGAGAGTACCGAACCGCCCAGTGCACATCCCTTGGCACTTGCCAGAGCGTCCAGCTTTTCTCGCCACTTGCCCTGAGCAGCCTTCAGTTCCGGAAACGACTGGCGAAGGTCTTGCAGATCAAAAAATGGCTCTGCCTGCATGGCCGGCAGAATACCTTCAGCAGCAGGAGATGGTGCCCCCCCCTCGGCATCACGAGGTTCATTGCGGCACTCCAGCAAATGCCTGAGTGCCGCCACGGCAAACGTGGCATCCCGCTGGGAAGACTGAAACCGCTGAACGGCCGGGCTGATATTCGTACGCTCCAGAAATTCGGCCGCACTGCGCGGTGGCGGAAGTGCGGCCGCCCTGTTCGCGGTCATCGCACGGGCACTCGCAGTGCCATCTGCCTGACCGATCCTGTTGGGCGAAAACTCTGCAAAAAACTCATTGTCGTCGAGATCATCCCTGTCCGAGGGCGGGACTCTCTCTGCCGGTGAACTTCCCAGCGTGGCCACAACAGCATCAGCGACAGAAGCGGCTGCCCGATCCAGACTTTCCTCGTAATGCTGCATGTACCGGGAGAGATCAAGCTCCGGCAACACATCATTCCTGATCAGTACATCATTAAGCGACTCATAAAGCCGATCAAAATCTGCCAGCACTGCCTCTTCAAACGCCCTGTAATAGATCTTTTCCAGTGGCATGGATAGATTAAGTGTTCCAATAGCATCCTGAAACGCTTCACAAACCGGCACGGGCGCAAACAGATTGGCCTGATGCTGTCCTTCACTCACACGAGCAATCTCGTCCAGTCGTGCCTGAAGCGCAAACAGCTGGCTGCGGCAACTCACCTCCACTCGCGTGGCGATGACCTTCACAATCAGCCACTCCTCAAACTGGTCCTTGTCGACAAGAGCCAACCCCGACACATCAGGACGACGTACTGCCCTGGCAACAGCCACATCCGGGCGCTTGAATGCCTCCTCGAGTGCCGCCACAAACCGTGATCGCAAGCTCGCCTGCTGCTTGCGTAGCAGGGTAACGGCATCAAAGAACTGGCGTTGATCCGTATTGCTGTGCGCCTGATCGGCAGCAGCGAACAATCCCTCCTCGGCCACCTTGAAAAAGCCGCCCATCCGGTGACGACAAAAACCCACAACCTGCTGACCCAACTGCTCAATCAGTGTCCGGGCCACAGCATCCAGCTCACCACTGGTCTTGCGCGGCTGATCTGCCGCGGCCAGCAGTGAGCGCAAGGTGTCATCATCCGGATTGAAAAAACTGATACCCAGAAACCGGGTGTCGACATGGGCAATACGGGCGCGCAACTCATGCTCGCGCACCGCCTCGCCACGCCCGAGGAACATACGCACCAGCACGACATCATCCCGCTTGAGTGCCCGCTCATCCTGCCCGGCCATCTCGCGCAGCTCAAGCAGCGCCCCACCCAGGCTGATGTCTTTCATGCGACAGGAGCGCCGGTTGATCCCGCGCGCAATCAACTGCACGTTCATGGTAAGCGACAGACGTTCGGTATGGCGCTGGTCGGACATCAAAGCATTTCCTTGTGCCTGAAAGGGCTCGTCAACTCTTGCGAGACAAGTCGCCCAAGTTGACCGGAAAACCGGGCGGCCGACAAGTCACCCGGTACAGTTGATTGTGAAAGTCTTGTGGGTATTTGTGGACCGTCAGAGACTTGCAGCAGCACCTTTGCAGGCCGGGCAGGAAAGCCCCAAAAACAAAACGCGCTGCCCTTTCGGACAGCGCGTTTGTTTGATATGGCGCAGCGGACGGGACTCGAACCCGCGACCCCCGGCGTGACAGGCCGGTATTCTAACCGACTGAACTACCGCTGCTTGGTCTTTACGTTATGGTGGGTGCTGACGGGATCGAACCGCCGACCCGCTCCTTGTAAGGGAGCTGCTCTCCCAGCTGAGCTAAGCACCCTCAGCCATGCAACGTGGGGCGCATTATAGGGGTTGGAGATTTCCTGTCAAAGGTTAAATACAGTTTTTTTTCATAGCGTAATCAATTGCTTATTTTTCAGGCAATCCCGCTACGCCAACCCCGGGGTAGCAACTGCTCACAACCACGCGTCAGGTGAACCCGGGGTAATCCGCTTGGGCGCTCAGTCAATCAGCACGGGCGCATAGGCCGGTACGCGATCAAAGAGATCCATGATGTCGTCACTGCGCATGCGGATGCAGCCATGCGACAGGGGCTCGCCCATGGGCTCGGTATCCGGGGTCCCGTGAATGTAGATATAACGCCGCATGGTGTCGCAATCCCCCAGACGGTTACGGCCGGGCTCGGTACCGGACAGCCAGAGAATACGGGTCAGTATCCAGTCCCGCCCTGGATGCGCCTCATGCAGCGTCGGCGTCCAGACCTCACCGGTAGGCCGTCTTCCACGGAATACCGCCCCCCTGGGGGCATCCTTGCCAATCCTGGCGCGAATGATGTGATGGCCTCTCGGCGTCTGCTCACTGCCACATTGCTCACCCGCCCCCTTCAACGCGGTCGACACCAGATAATGTGCGATCGGCACCTCATCCTCGAACAGGGTCAAGGTCTGGTCCGTCAGGGAGATATGCAGGTGCCTCATCAACTGTCCTTGTCCGCCGCATAATGTTTGCGGTAGTGCGCAATAATCAGGCGCGCCGCCTCATCTACCGAGTCCACCACCGTGATCAGGTCCAGGTCCTCTACCGAAATGCAGCCATCTTTCAGCATCGTATCCCTGATCCAGTCCAGCAGACCCTGCCAGTAGGAGCGACCGATCAGGACCACCGGAAACGGTTCCGTCTTCTCTGTCTGGATCAGGGTGAGTGCCTCGAACAGCTCATCCAGCGTGCCATAGCCGCCGGGGAAAATGGCAAACGCCACGGCATGTTTCATGAACATGAACTTGCGGACAAAGAAATACCGGAAGTACAGGCTGATGTCCTGGTAGGCATTGGCTTCCTGCTCGCGAGGCAGGTTGATGTTGAGGCCGATCGACGGAGAGCCCTTGCCATGAGCCCCCTTGTTGACGGCTTCCATGATGCCAGGACCACCACCACTGATCACCGGCAAGCCGGCACTGGACAGCAGTGCGCCCAGTTCTTCCGCCTGATGGTAATAAGGGGACTCAGTACCCAGGCGGGCACTGCCAAAGACAATGGCCGCACTGGCAATCTTGGTGAGATGTTCAATCCCGTCGACCAGCTCGGACTGAATTCGCAACACACGCCAGGCTTCCGGCATTTTCTTGTCGAACATGCGTGACTCCGGTGTCGTTTTCAGGAGTCTAGCAGCGACCGGACAGCCGTGCGAAGCAAGAAGGGCCGGGAATGTGACTCAATGCAGCTGATGGGGCTTTTCGTCCTCGGCCATCATGCTGTTACCCGCATAAAGCTGGCCAGCCATCTGCACACCGGCACCGATCATGCTGCGGGCAATCTCGCCCAGATGATCACCCAGCATGGTCTTGGCTTCGGCAGAAAAACGGATGGCCACCAGCGGGTCTGAGTTACCCGGCGTAGAGTCCGCGCGACGCAGGATCACATCGCCATCCTCGGTTTCGACAATTTCAAGATAAGCAGCAGCAGACATCAGGATTCCAGAAATAATTACCACCCCGCCCGGTGACCGCGGGGTTCACGAATGAAATTGGCAGGCCCGCCACATAGGCAAGCCGCACTCACTTGCTCCGGCAGGGACAGGAATTGTCCGGGCATGACCCCGGACCTCCCCTTATTTGCCCTTGCCCGGACTCACGGTCCATTTGCCGTCATGGAAGAAGGCCTGCCAGCCTGTAGGCTTGCCGTCCTTCTCCGTGACCACATACTGTTCCTTCGTCTTGCGACTGAAGCGCAACATGCTCTTGTTGCCTTCAGGGTCCTGCGCAGGTGCCTGCAACAGGTAACGATGCTTTTCATCCAGTTTGTCGGCAACGCTCTGCAGTTCCTCGACCAGCGGTGCACGCGTCTCGCGATGCTTGGGGAACTGGCTGGCGGCCAGGAACAAACCGGCAGCACCGTCGCGCAGCAGGAAGAAGTCATCCGACTTCTCGCACTTGAGGTGCGGCATGGGAATCGGATCCGCCTTGGGAGGAGCCGCCTCGCCACTGCGCAGCAGCTTGCGGGTATTGCCGCAGGCCGCATTGGAGCAACCGAAATACTTGCCGAAGCGACCCGTCTTGAGCTGCATGTCCGAGCCGCACTTGTCACACTCGATCAGCGGGCCTTCATACCCCTTGATGCGGTAGCTGCCTTTCTCGATCTCGAAGCCGTCGCAATCCGGATTATTACCACACACATGCAGCTTGCGGCCTTCATCAATCAGGTAGCTGTCCATCGCCGTGCCACATTTCGGGCACCGGTGACGTGCCAGCAACTGACGGGATTCGCTGTCTTCGTCATTTTCATCCAGCGCAACCACTTCACCACCCGGCACCAGATTGATGGTGCCCTTGCAGCGTTCCTTGGGCGGCAATGCATAACCTGAACACCCCAGGAACACCCCGGTGCTGGCGGTACGAATCTGCATCGGGCGCGCACACAGCTGACAGGGAATATCCGTGGTCACCGGCTGGTTGCGGCGCATGCCATCCTCCTGACCAGCATGCTCAAGTTTCTTTTTGAAATCCTTGTAGAAATCGTTGAGAACCGTTTTCCAGTTGAGCTTGCCCTCTGCCACCTTGTCGAGCTCCTGTTCCAGCTCGGCGGTAAAGGCATAATCCATCAGGTTGTCAAAATTCTCGGTCAGGCGATCGGTAACGATATCGCCCATCTTCTCGGCATAAAGACGCCGGTTTTCCAGCTTGGCGTAACCACGTTCCTGGATCGTGGAGATGATGGCAGCGTAAGTGGACGGGCGACCGATACCGCGCTTTTCCAGTTCGCGCACCAGCGTGGCTTCGCTGAAACGGGCCGGCGGCTTGGTGAAGTGCTGGCTCGGGTCCAGTTTCTGCAACGACAGGACTTCGCCCACCGCCACATCAGGCAACACCACATCGTCCTTGTCCTTTTGCGCCGGCACCATGACCTTGGTGAAGCCGTCGAATTTCAGGATACGGCCACGGGTACGCAACTCGAACTCTGCAGCAGACACGCTCAGGCTGGTCGACAGGTATTCGGCATCCGGCATCTGGCAGGCAACAAACTGGCGCCAGATCAGCTCATACAAACGTTCGGCATCACGCTCCAGCCCGGCCAGACTGCCGGGCATGGCTGTCACATCGGAAGGACGAATGGCTTCGTGCGCTTCCTGTGCACCTTCCTTGCTGGAATAGACATTCGGATTTTCCGGCAGGTACTTCTTGCCGTACTGGTCCTCGATAAAGGCCCGTGCCGCATTCACCGCATCCTGACTCAGATTGGTCGAGTCGGTACGCATGTAGGTGATATGACCGGCCTCATAGAGGCGCTGTGCCAGCGTCATGGTTTTCTTCACGGAGAAACCGAGACGGGTACTGGCCGCCTGCTGCAGCGTGGAGGTAATGAACGGGGCATTCGGTCGTGTGCGGGTCGGCTTGTCGTCGCGCTTTGCCACGACATAGCTGGCACCCTGCAACACCTTCAGGGCAGCATCGGCCTCAGCCTTGTTCCCGGGACGGAATGCACTGTCCTTCTGCCTGGTGACATCCAGACGCAATGCTGCCTTTTTCGCTGTCTGTGTGTCCGCATGAATTTCCCAGAATTCTTCCGGAATAAAGGCACGGATTTCACGCTCGCGCTCCACCACCAGACGCACGGCCACTGACTGGACGCGACCGGCTGACAGCCCACGCGCAATCTTTTCCCAGAGCAGTGGCGATACCATGTAGCCAACCACACGATCCAGAAAACGACGCGCCTGCTGAGCATTCACCCGGTCAATATTGAGGACGCCGGGCTGCTTGAACGCCTCGGTAATCGCATTCTTGGTGATTTCGTTGAACACCACACGACGAAACCTCGACTCATCCCCGCCAATGACTTCCCGCAGGTGCCAGGCAATTGCCTCCCCTTCGCGGTCCAAGTCAGTGGCCAGATAAATCGTGTCAGCCTCCTTCGCCAGCTTCTTCAGCTCATCGACCACCTTCTCCTTGCCCGGAAGGATCTGGTAATGCGCGGTCCAGTCATGCTCGGGGTCCACCCCCATGCGGGCCACCAGAGCCGACTTGCCCCTGGTTTCCTTTTGCAGTGCCTTCGCCTCGGGGGAGAGCTTGCGGGTGGCGGCAGCCGTCTTGGCACGTTCAGCAGGGTCTACCGGTTTGCCAGAACCACTGACGGGCAGATCGCGGACATGACCGACGCTGGATTTCACGATGAAATCCTTGCCCAGGTACTTGTTGATGGTCTTGGCCTTGGCCGGCGACTCGACGATGACGAGCGATTTGCCCATGAAATCGGCTACCCATAGGGAATGTAAGGGGCCGGCAATGCAGCCGGAGAGCGGCATATATAAGAGGGGAATGCATCCCGGTCAAGCGATGCGCTATTCCGGGACAGGAATGACGGGCAGTTCAGGAGAGGATTTTCTGCAGTTTCACCAGCAATTCACGCATGGCCGGCAGGTCTTCAGCTGCACCCTGCTCCATCCACCAGATGCTCAGGGCATTGGCCCTGGCCTCCACCGAAACCCAGTCAGCGGCCCCGGCAGGAAGGGACAGGGAGCGCAGAATGGCAGGATCGCCATCCCGGATCACCCACTCCCCATCGCTGAGGCGCTCAGCGCGGAAATAGGGTAATCCC
>CAYGBB010000047.1:7528-10170 GCA_964347985.1 uncultured Moraxellaceae bacterium | reverse complement strand
CCGTCACGCCCTGACTGGCAGGGGACGGAAGGCGCACAGGGTGCCCAAGTGTATGCATCTGCGAGGCATTTGTTAACGCAATGTGTGACCAAACGGCCACGATGACAGCGGGCACTGACAAGCCGGAGGGTGAAACGGAGCCCGGACGGGGCTCCGCAAAGCGAGATTTAGTGTAGCGGTTACCGCGTTTCAGGCTTTATGTCGATAAAGGGCATGGCACCCCCGGTGACCTGCGGCAAGCGGCCATCCCACTTGTCGATGGCCTTCTGCTGCATCTCGATCTCGCGCAGCTTGATCAGGTTCTCGGTCACAATTTCCTTCTGCAGGCGCAACGCTTCGGCCTCCGCCTTGGCACTGCTGATCTTCTGCTCGGCTTCGATGCGAATGCGGTCCAGATCACGCTCGGCTTTCAGCTTGAGCTGCTCCGCCGTGGTTTTGGCCTCAATGGCATTGCTGAACTCCTGCGAGAAGGCAAAGTTGACGATGGAAAACTCGTCCACGATCACGCCGTTATGGGCCAGCCGCTCGCGCAACAGGTTACGGATCATGTCACGCACTTCCTGTCGACGGGACACCAGTTCCTCCGCCGTATACAACGCTGTTGCGGCCTTCACCGACTCCTGCACTGCCGGCAGGATGATGCGGTCGCCTACTGCCGCCAGCGTGCCCACTGTCTGGTAGGTTTCACCTACCCGCAACGGGTCCAGATGATAATTGATCGCCACATTGGTGGTGACCTGCTGCAGGTCTTTCGAGGCCGCATCCCCCTGCCCCTCGCCCTTCTGGACCTTGACGTCCATGATCACGACTTTCTGCATGATGGGAATGCGCAGATGCAACCCTTCACCCATGATGTCTTTCTGGACGGCACCAAAATTCATGACCACTCCCCGCTCACCAGGGCCAATGATCACAAACGGATTGAATATCCAGATCAGGAAAACCACACCAACAACAATCGCCACAAGCCGAGCCAGGTTGTACTGCATGTACACGTCCCCTGTGAAATTTTTTACATAAAAAAGCCGATCCTTGCAGACCGGCCATATTAATCAGCAACACTGATTATTTCGTACCTTCCAGCGAGCTGGCTACCTCATTCAGCAGGATAACCATGGATTTTGTATGTCGGTTAACAGTGAATGGCACCGTATTCTGGTTGTAATTACGCAGTGAACCATTGATAAAACGGAAGCGTGTATTAACGCTCTCCACCTTCTTTTTCTGTTCCGGGGTCAGTCGCTTGCTGACACGGAGAGCATTAATACCGGCGTTGAACCGCGTCGCCAAGTCATCAATGGTGGGCTCGGCACTGTCATCACGCGGATATAACTGGGTGGTTCGCTCGATGTAGCGCGCATTGGCATACTCGATCAGTACTGCCAGATCACGAGCCTGCCTTGCCTCAGCCACTTCCTTGATTTTGCCACTGCTCACCATTCCGCTTGCCGCCTGGGAAAGAGCCGCCACCAGTGCCAGTTCATGTTGAACCATTTCGGCTACAACAGCATTTTCAGGCACCCCTTTCTGGGCAATGCTGTCTGCGTTGTATTGTACGGTCTTCTCCAGCCGCTCCTGAGAGCTGCTGATCTCTGTTGCTGCCTGTGCATACCCAAGGCCTTCAAGATCGGCCCGGACATTGCTGGAGCAATCAACCGACGTCTGGTGTGCTTTCCGGAAGTCGGCGTTCAATACGCGATCTTTTGGGTCGGACGCATACAGATGAAAATTGGTCAGCATCTCATGCTGGTTCAGAATACACCCATAGACCGCCCGGAGTACCTGCCTGGGATTGGTTTCAGCATGCAGCAGGGCACTGCCCGACATGAACACCATCGCCACACTCGCCAGAGCCAGTCTGCGTGAAGTTGATCTGAGCAGAATCCATCTTTGTAGCACCATGGATTACCTCCAGTTCTTGGTTTGATGATAACCAGCTGTCCATCAGGACCAGTTAGCGGTCAAGGCGGTCAACTTCTCATTGGCAAATGCCCGCTCTCCTATTGTAGTAAGAGACAGGGTAAATGCGTCGTCCGGTCACAAAAGCGTCACGCTAACTGCTTGTCGCCCGAATGCACAAGCCGGACAATTGAACCATCGTCTCTGGTACGAACCTCCTGTCATGCCGAACCCTTTGCGTTACCTCCTGATGCTGCTCCTGTTGACCCAGGCCATCCCGGCTCAGGCTGAACTCAGAAAACTGCTACCCGGCAACAATGGCGGCTTTCTGCCCGCCGACCAGGCCCTCCGCCTTGAAACCACAGAGGATGAAACGGAGTTGCGCCTCGAGTTCCTGGTTACGCCAGGGCATTACCTGTACAAGGACCGCTTCCGCTTCGAGCCAGAAGACCCCTCGCTTCAGGCTGGAGACGCCACGTTTTCAAGCGAGGGTGAATGGAAGGATGACCCCAGTTTTGGCCGTGTCCGTGTCTTTCATGAGAATGTGGTCGTTACCCTTCGACCACAAGGACATGGCCGACTAAAGGTTGTCTGGCAGGGATGTGCGGATGCCGGCTTATGTTATCCGCCGCAGGATCGCCTGGTGAGCTTCGGCAAAACCTCCGGTTTGTCCGAAACCGGCCCGGCCGACAGCGGCACCCAGCAAACAGCCCAGGTTCCTCCAGTACCAGCGCCCGTTGCTC
>CAYGBB010000047.1:5629-7518 GCA_964347985.1 uncultured Moraxellaceae bacterium | reverse complement strand
TCGCGATGCCGCGCCCGCCGTCCGCGCCGTAGACCTTCCAGATCCGCTGCCCCTGGTGCACGTACCAGTCTGTGGCTGATGCTGGGCGCTGGTCTGCTGCTCGCCTTCACCCCCTGCGTGCTGCCCATGCTGCCCATTCTGGCCGGCATCATTGCCCGCCAGCACACAAGCTCCAGCCTGCGCGGCTTCCTGCTGGCCCTGGCCTATGTCACCGGGGTTGCCACGACCTATGCACTCACGGGCGCGCTTGTCGGCATGCTGGGGGCACAAGCCAACCTTCCCCTCTGGTTTCAGCACCCCGTCATCATCGGCGTATTTGCAGCCTTTTTTGTGGCCCTGGCGCTAAGCCTGTTCGGACTGTTCGAGTTGCGCCTGCCCCATGTCCTGCATTCGCATTTCGACGCCCTGAGTCGCCGGCAGCGCGGGGGAGCCCTGTTCGGTAGCTGGTTCATGGGCGTGTTCTCCGCACTCGTGGTCTCCCCGTGCGTCTCTGCACCCCTGGCGGGGGTGCTGCTCCACATTTCCAGTACGGGTGATGCCCTTTACGGTGCCAGCGCACTCTTCCTGCTGGCACTGGGCATGGGGGTTCCCCTGCTGATCCTGGGTGCCACCGAAGGCCGCTTCCTGCCAAAAACCGGGGCCTGGATGGAAGAGATCAAAACCCTCTTCGGCTTTGCACTCCTGTTTGTGGCCGGTGAACTGGTCACCCGCCTGCTGCCCGCTCCCGCCGCACTCGCCATCTATGCCGGCATTACCGCTGCGGTTGGCCTGTGGCTGTGGCGCATTGGCCACAACCGCAATGGCCTAGGCCTGACCATACGGGGCATGTCCGTTGCCACCCTCTTTTACGGTGCCGCCCTCATGGTGGGTGCCGCCAGCGGCGGCGATGACCCGCTCAAGCCCCTGGCACGCTTTGACAGCCGCACGGCCAGCGCCCAGCCGACGCCTTTTGTTCCCGTACGCAGTAACACCGAACTGGACCGGGAAATAGCAGTGGCCACCGCACGCGGTCAGGCCGTGATGCTGGATTTCTATGCCGACTGGTGTGTGAGCTGCAAGGTGATGGAGCGGCAGGTCTTTCGCGAAGCCCGGGTGGCTGCCCGACTGGGCAAACTGCACCTGATCCAGGCCGATATCACCGCCAATACTCGAGAGGATCGGGCGCTGCTCAAACGCTTTACCCTCTTCGGCCCCCCCGCCATGCTCTTTTTTGGAGCTGACGGCAGGGAAATCACCACTGCACGGCTGGTCGGTGAGAAAAATGCTGAGGAATTCCTGATCCATCTCAACCAGCATGGTCTGTGAGAGCGTCATGATCAACAAAGAGCATGGTCAACGTATACGCCAGTTAATGCAGGAGCTGGAGCATGAAATGCGCAACCTCGGCCTGTGGTCAGGCACACCCCCGAGTGCACAAGCCATGAATTCTGTCATGCCCTTCATGTATGACACCCTGCACTTTCATGAATGGCTGCAGTGGGTCTTTATCCCGCGCACCCTCGCCCTGATTGATGCCGGACGCACCCCGCCGGGAAACTGCCATATCCACCCGCTGGCCGAGCACGAACTGGCTCGTCTCAAACTTGAATCGGGCCAGTTGCTGGCGACCATTCTCCAGATAGATACCACCATGAATCAGCCCCACAAGGATCAACAGGCATGAAATACGGACACCTGACCACTGCAACACTTCTTGGTGCAGCCCTGGTGCTGACTGGTTGCAGCAACAGCAGCAACAATTCCGGCACCACGCCTGGCGAACCCGTGGCACCTGTGGTGCCGTTTGAGCCCAGCGCAACCGACGTGGCAGATCTGGACAGCCATTACACCTATCCGAATGCCACTACACCTGTCACTGATCCATCTGTGGCCAACGTAAAAATCACTTA
>CAYGBB010000047.1:0-5529 GCA_964347985.1 uncultured Moraxellaceae bacterium | reverse complement strand
CCGGAAATCAGGGTCAATTTTCAGGCAGATGGCTACCCTGTCACCACCGCCTATAACGCCAAGATGAGAATGCGCGGCAGCAGCACCCGCCTCGCCGAACAAAAATCCTATCGTGTGAAATTGCGCAGCACTTCACCCTGCAGCGCCAGCACTACCTATCCCTGCTGGCGCAATGACGAAATCACCCTGCAATTCAACAAGCACCCCTATGACCTGACGCGGGTGCGCAACAAGCTCGCCTTCGACCTGATGCGCGACATTCCCCATATCAACAGCCTGCGCACCCAGTTTGCCCACATCACCTACAATGACGGCTCGGCAGACTCCGATCTTGGCCTGTTCACGCATGTTGAAAAAATGGGCAAGGAATACCTGCAAAACCGTGGCTATGACACCAGCTCCAACATCTACAAGGCCAACGAGTTTTATTTCGAGTCTGATAGCCGCCTGGATGTGGACCCAACAGTATCCGGATCCGAATTCGAAAGCGTGCTTGAAGTAGAAAACACCTCTGGTGATCACACGGCGCTGCGTGCCATGGTCACGGCCCTCAATGATGACAGCGTCAACTTCAACACCACGTTTGACACCTACTTCAACCGCAACAACTACCTGACGTGGCTCGCCACCAACATCCTGTTCGGCAACCATGACACCCTCACCCAGAACTTTGCGCTGTACCAGCCGGCAGGGGGCAACCGCTTCTACTTCCTGCCATGGGACTACGACGGTTCGCTCGGCTTTGAAGACCAGCCCAACGAGCTTGCCGAAGGCGACCTGTATGACGACTGGCAGCTGGGCCTCGCCAACTGGTGGGGCAGCCCCCTGCACCGTCGCTTCATGCAGGAGCCCGGCAATCTTGCGCTGATCAAGGCCGCCGTGAAGGAAGTCCGTGACCAGTACCTGCTGGCCGCACAGGTCCAGAGCCGTATCGACAGCTACAAAATCCTGGTGGAAACACTGATTACCAGTGCGCCGGACCTGCAAGACCTGCCCACCTACTCGGCGTCACCACTTACCGATGCGCAGCAATGGGCCGATGAATACCAGCGCCTGACCACCACGGTTCAAACCAACTACGACCGCTTCATCAGCCGCCTGCAAAACCCGATGCCCTACTGGCAGGCAGCAAGCATCGATGCAGGGCAGCTCGTTCTTGAATGGGATGCCGCCACTGACCTTCAAGGCAACCCCGTCACCTACTCCATCAAGGTAGGCACCGACCCGACGTTTGCATCGGGTCTGGTTGTCAACCAGACCGGGCTGACGACCACCATTGCCACCGTCACCGCGCCGCCTGCAGGCACCTACTACATGAAGGTGGTGGCACGCGACAGTGAGGGCCACACCACCCATGCCTTTGACCGCACCGATGTTGGTAACAGCCGCTACTTCGGCGTACTGAAGTTCATCATTCCATGATTAACAATCCGGCATAAAAAAAGCGGCCACACCGGCCGCTTTTTTTATGGAAACAACACGCTCAGCCTCGACGGGTGCGCCGGGCCTGTTTCTGCGGCACCGGCACAATCACCTTGCTGTCTGCGCCCTTTTCCTCATCGTCCTCATCATCCTTTTCCGCCTGATGCCAAACCGCCATGCGGGCTGCCACCTTGCCGAACACAGAGTTCTCGGGAAAGGCACCATCCTTGTCAGGCTTGCCTGCCGGCATCCCCATCAGCAACTCGACAGCCTCTTCCACACGTGATACCGCATAAATCACAAACTGCTTTGATTTCACGGCAGCCAGAACCTCATCACGCAACATGAGGTGTCGCACATTCTGGACAGGGATGATCACGGCCTGTGGCCCCTTGAGGTTCTTCAGGCGACACGCCGCGTAAAAACCCTCGATCTTCTCGTTCACGCCACCAATCGGCTGCACTTCACCAAACTGGTTCATGGAGCCGGTGATGGCAATGTGCTGACGCACCGGCAGTTTCGCAATGGCCGACAGCAGGCCACACAACTCACCCAGAGAGGCACTGTCGCCATCCACGCCGCCGTAAGACTGTTCAAAGGCAATATTGGCAGCAAACCTGAGCGCACGCTCCGCACCAAACAGTGTCTTGAGATAACTGGAGAGAATCAGCACACCCTTGGAGTGAATGGCACCACCAAGATCAATCTCACGCTCGATGTCGGTAATTTCACCATGTCCGAAATGGGCGGTCACCGAGATACGGGAAGGCATGCCAAATTCAGCATCGGCATACTGCACCACGGTCAGGCCATTCACCTGCCCCACCATCTCGCCTTCGCCAGTGAAAAGCTGGGTTCCCTTGGCGATTTCTTCCATGTACAGATTGCGCAGGCGTTCATGACGACGCTCCTGCCCATCCAGCGCCGCCTGTATATGTGTATTGCGGATCAACTTCGCATTGTCCTGTTGCGCCCAGTAATTGGCCTCACGCAACAGGTCACCCACACTGGCCGCATGCAACGACAACTTTTCCTGGTCCTCGGCATCACGGGAGGCTTCTTCCACCAGCCGCATCACCGCACCCTTGTCCAGCTGTAACAACCCTTCCTTCTGCACAAAATCCGCCAGGAAGTGAGCGTACTTGCGTTCGCTCTCCACCGTACGCGGCATTACATTCTCGAAATCCGCCCGCATCTTGAAAAACTCGCCAAGCTCGGGATCAAACTGCTGCAACAGGTAAAACGTTTCACGATCCCCCAGCAACACCACTTTCAGATTGAAGGGAATACCGTCCGGCTCCAGCGAAATGGTGCCGGTGAGTGTGAGCATCTGTTCCAGCGATGACAGCTTGAGCGACTTGGAGCGCAAGGCACGCTTGAGACCCTGCCAGGCATACGGCTGCTCCAGTACCTGCTCAGCCTCCAGCATCAGGTAACCACCGTTGGCCCGGTGCAGTGCACCGGCACGGATCAGCGTGAAATCAGTGGCAACCGTACCCATGTAGGTCACCTGCTCCACATGCCCCATCAGGTTGTAGTGTGTCGGCAGATCCTCGAAAACAACCGGTGCGCCTTGTTGCGGGTCATTGGTGACCACCACATTGACCTGATACCGGGAAGGAATCGAGTTGACGTTTTCGGTACTGACCGTCGCCACCACATCCTGCTGCGCTTCCTGCGTATTAAGGATGAGATCAACGTTGTCGATGACATCCTTTTCATAAGCAGCGACATACTCCAGAAACTTCGGATGCGCCTTGTACTTGCTGCGGACTTTTTCCAGATGCGGTGTAATCGCCCGGGAGGTCACTTCATCATTAAGCTGACGCACCTTGTCACGATTCTGTTCCTCTGCCTGATTAAGGCCGCGCGCCACCTTGCGCAGACGAGTCTCCATGTCCGCCATCACGCGCTTGAGCCGCTCCTGCTCCTTCTTGGCCAGCTGATTGAACGCATCCACGCTCATCACTTCGCCCTGGTCATTCATGGGCGAAAAGCCATAGCCCCCTGGCGTGCGCAGAACCAGTTTCACCCCTTTCTTTTCACCTTCACCGGAAAGGCTGGTGAGCGCCTCCTGCTGGGCACGCGTCAACTCCCCCTTCAGGGTTTCCATACGCTCGAAATACTGCTCACTGTCAAATGCCGACACCACTGCCATCGACATGGCGCGCCACAACTTGGCCATGTCCTGCTTGATCTCCGGGCCAAGACCTGCCGGAAACTGCAGCGCCACCGGGTATCGCGGCTCCGCAAAATTATTGACATAGCACCAGTCCGACGGCGCCGAACGCTTGCGTGCCACATCGTTCAACAAGCGCTTGATCATGGTGCGCTTGCCAAGACCACTCGCACCTACCGCAAAAATGTTGTAGCCGTCATGCGGCAAGGCAACGGCCATGGCCACCGCTTCTTTCGCACGATCCTGTCCCAGGAAATCGTTGAAAGGGGCACAGTCTTTCGTGGTCCGGAAAGTAAAGTCAGAGGCCTTGCAGGCCTTGTAGAGCTGGCTCAGCGCCAGTGGTTTTGCAGTCGCCATCGCAACGTCCCGATAAAATCATTCCTGGCCGGAAAGCGGCAGGGAATACGTTCCAGTGGCAAGGGCAACCACATCCAGGCTGCCCTCAGAGATAATCCTTGCATCCAGTACCTGACAGTGCGGCGACCCGGTTGCGCCATCACGGCAGCATGGATCACCGCATCAGCCAGTATCATCTTGGCCTGCCAGGACAGTGTAACCCGAGCCGGGCACCCCTGCCGAGCCACCTGCCCCGCCCCTGCGCAAGAATCCCTTGCGGCGTGGCATGGCTAGCAGCAGGCTCTTTACCGTACAATTCTGCCCTTTCCACTCTCTGCCTGATCAGGAACTCCCATGCGCGTCAGCCGCCTGTTGCTTGCCACCCTGCGCGAAACCCCCGCCGATGCCGAAGTCATCTCCCATCAGCTCATGCTGCGCGCCGGCATGGTTCGCAAGGTCGCCACCGGCCTCTATAACTGGCTGCCGCTGGGCACACGGGTGCTGCGCAAGGTGGAGGCCATTGTCCGCGAGGAAATGAACCGCGCCCAGGCCCAGGAGCTTCTGATGCCGGTCACCCAGCCCGCTGAACTGTGGGAAGAGTCCGGCCGCTATGTGCAATACGGCCCCGAACTGCTGCGCTTCAAGGATCGTCATGACCGCCCCTTCGTGCTCGGCCCCACCCATGAAGAGGTCATCACCGACCTGGCCCGCAACGAGCTGCACAGCTACAAGCAGCTGCCGGTCAACCTGTACCAGATCCAGACCAAGTTCCGCGACGAGATCCGCCCCCGTTTCGGGGTGATGCGCTCACGCGAATTCATCATGAAGGATGCCTACTCCTTCCACGTCGACCAGGCCTCGCTGCAGGAAACCTACGACGTGATGTACGACACCTACTGTCGCATCTTCACGCGTCTTGGCCTCGATTTCCGTCCCGTGCAGGCCGACACCGGCTCCATCGGCGGTACCGGCTCGCACGAGTTCCATGTGCTGGCCAGCTCGGGCGAAGACGACATTGCCTTCTCCAGCACCAGCGACTACGCCGCCAACATTGAAATGGCCGAGGCTCTGGCACCGGCCGCACCGCGCGCCGCAGCATCCGAAGCCCTGCAGGAAGTCAGCACCCCCACGCAGACACTCTGTGCCGATGTTGCTGCGCTGCTCAATATTGATGTCACCCGCATGGTCAAGGCCGTGGCCGTCGTCTCGGAAACCCAGGCCGATGCCAAAGCGCCGGTAGAAAAACATTTCACCCTGTTCCTGCTCCGCGGTGACCACGACCTGAACGAGATCAAGGCCGGCAAGATCGAGGGCGTGAAGGATTTCCGTCTCGCCACCGAAGCCGAAATCATCGAGTTCCTCGGCTGCAAGCCTGGCTTTATCGGCCCGGTCAAGGTCAGCGCCAAGGTCCGCGTGATTGCGGATCGTACCGTCGCCGCCATGAGCGACTTTGTCTGCGGCGCCAACAAGGAAGGCGTCCACCTGCGTGGCGTGAATTTCGGCCGAGACCTGCCCGAGCCTTCGCTGGTTGCCGATATCCGCAATGTGGTGGAAGGAGACCCCTCACCGGATGGCCAGGGCACCATCATCAT
>CAYGBB010000046.1:6749-10199 GCA_964347985.1 uncultured Moraxellaceae bacterium | reverse complement strand
ACTGGATACAGGTCTGTCACTAACGATAGGGACCAACGTCAACACGGCAGATGTATTTGTAACCTGAGCATGAAGCAATTAATTGCCCGCCGATCCTAATGTTCGGCGGGCAATGTTGAATTATCCATTTCTACCTGAATGCCGATTAACTGTATTTCAGGAAAAAGCAGCACCGATAAGTTTTATTTTTTGCACCAGGTAGTTTCTGATGCTTAATGTCGAAAGGAGTTCAACGCATCATGAATCCACGCCAGCCACTACCGTCATCGGAATTGCGCCAGGTGCTGGCGCAGAGCAAATCATCTTTCATGATGGCAGGCCTGTTCAGCCTGTTCATCAATCTGCTGTTGTTATTACCCACCATTTACATGCTGCAGGTCTATGACCGGGTACTTCCGGCCAATAGCGAATCCACCCTGCTCATGCTCACCCTCATCATCACCTTTCTCTTTCTGATCATGGGTGGACTGGAGTGGTTACGTTCTCAAATCCTCATCGTGATCAGCGCGCGCCTTGACCAGGCATTGGGAAGCCGGGTATTTGAAGCCCTTTTTGCACAGGGAGCCGTGAGCCGTGGCCGGTCCGCCAGTGCACAGCCACTGGTCGATTTGCAGCAGTTACGACAATTCCTCACTGGCCCTGGTTTATTTGCCTTTTTCGATGCCCCCTGGCTGCCCCTCTATATTGGCGTGATGTTCCTGTTTCATCCCTGGTATGGCCTGATTGCCACATTCTCTGCCCTGTTCCTGCTCGGTCTTGCTGTCTGGAACGAGATATCGACAAAAACCGATTTACAGCGGGCAAACAGTGCCGCCATCGAGGCCCAGAACCAGACACAACGTAACCTGCGCAACACCGAGGCCATTGAGGCCATGGGCATGTTGCCGCGCTTGCGTGCACGCTGGCAGGAACGTCAGACCGAACTGCTGGCTCTGCAAAGCCGGGCAAGCACCAGGTCGGGCCTGATCATGATCATAACCAAGACCTATCGCGTCGCCATCCAGACCCTGATTCTTGGCGTAGGCGCTTATCTGGCCATTAATCGCGAGATCAGCATGGGCATGGTGATCGCCGGCTCCATTCTGCTGGGTCGTGCGCTGGCCCCCATGGACCTGATGATCTCCACCTGGCGCAGCTTTCTGGCCGCTCGCGAATCCTTTGGCCGCCTGAACAAGTTGCTGGCCGACGTACCCGTGTCATCACAACCCATGCCGCTACCGCCCCCCAAAGGTGAACTGCGCATGGATAAAGTAGTCGTGATTCCGCCCGGTGCAGAAAGCCCGGTTCTCAAGAGCGTTAACCTGACTGTAGAGCCTGGGCAGCTGGTCGCCATCGTCGGCCCCAGTGCGGCAGGCAAATCCACCCTGATACGCGCCATGCTCGGCATCTATCAACCCGTGTCCGGTTCAGTTCGCCTCGACAGTGCCGAAATAGACCAGTGGGAGCGCGAGAATCTGGGCCGGCATATTGGCTACCTGCCACAGGATGTCGAGCTGCTCGATGGAACTGTCTGCGAAAACATCGCCCGCTTTGACGAAGTAGACCCCGAGCTGGTTGTGCAGGCGGCACAGGCTGTCGGCATACACGAAATGATCCTGCGGCTTCCGCAGGGATATGAAACCGTATTGTCCGGGCAGGCCAGTCAACTATCCGCCGGCCAGCAACAGCGCCTCGGTCTTGCACGTGCCTTGTATGGCAACCCGCAACTGATCGTACTGGATGAACCGAACTCCAATCTTGATGAGGCAGGCGATAAGGCCCTGTTGAGCATGCTTGATGACCTCAAGCAGCAAAAACGCACAGTGGTGATAGTGACACATCGCAGCAATGTGCTGACTCAGGTTGACCTGATCGCACTGATGGTGGATGGCCAGGTCGTCCGCTGCGGCCCCCCCGCCTTGATGCTGGCAGTCATGCAGACTCCGGCGGGAGCACCCCGGCCGATTACCACAGCTGGCGCAACCACCTCAGCATCACCGGCAAATTAAGGTCATGTGTCAGAAATGTGCAGGCCCCTTCTCCTCTATTGAGGAGGGAATTTCAGTATTACATACCGTCATGACCTGCAAAGTCAGGCCATGATGCTGGAGGTGACCTATGCTTCCGAACAGAATCTTACGAAACATGACACCCGTGGCAGAATCGAGCAGCAGGGCACTGGTGCCAGCACGAGAAGAGTTGTTATTCATACCTACAGATGATCGGCGATTTCGTCGCTGGGGACTGTGGGTGGTACTTCTCGTCTTTGGCGGACTGGGTGCGTGGGCCGCGTGGGCGCCGCTAAGCAGTGCAGCTGTCGCGCCAGGTGTCATCGTGGTCGACAATTACCGAAAGACCGTGCAACACCTTGAGGGAGGCATCGTCAAGGCACTTCATGTCAGGGATGGGGATATGGTGCAAAAGGATCAGATACTCGCCGAAATGGACGACACCCAGTCACGCGCGCAACTGGAAATACTCCGTGGACAGTACTTCATTGCACAGACACGTGAAGCAAGGTTACTGGCCCAACATGATGGTTTGTCACGGGTCATTTATCCCAACGACCTGCTCAAGCAAGCCAATGATCCACGCGTCCAGGAAGCCATGCAGGTACAGAACCAGACCTTTCATGCCCGCCGCCAGGCCCTGCTCGGAGAAATCAGCCTGTATCAGCAACAAGTACACATGCTGAGGGAGAAGAGCCGTGGCTTACAGGCACAGAAGGAAAGTCGTGACCAGCTGGCTCACTCCTACAGTGGCGAACTAAAGGATTTCGAATCTCTTCTGAAAGACGGCTATGCTGAAGTTCAGAAAGTTCGTGAACTCTCCCGCAACCTCGCAGAAACCGAGGGCCAGCGCGGGGAGCTGATGTCCGATGTCGCCGCTACCGAGCTGCAGGTAAGTGAAACAGAACTCAAGATATTGCAACTGAGAAAGGACTTTCAACGCGAGGTTGCCAAGGAGCTGGGGGATGTCCAGCAGGACATGTTTGATCTCAAGGAAAAACTGCAATCCTTGCAGCGCACAGTGGAGCGTACCGTGATTCGTGCGCCCGAATCCGGCATGGTCCTTGGCCTGGCGGTGCATACCATAGGCGGTGTAATTGCTCCGGGCGGACAGTTGCTTGATATCGTGCCACAACAGGAAAAACTGATGATCGAGGCACAGGTCTCCCCTCTTGATATTGACCGGATCCGGGTTGGCCAGCTGGCAGAAGTACGATTTTCCTCCTTCAAGGCACGCTCGCTGCCACGAATCGAGGGACGCCTGGTGGCAATATCAGCCGATCGTTTGATGGACGAGAAGGAAAAGACACCATTTTATCTGGCACGAGTGGAGATCATCCCATCCGGACTCAAGGAGCTGGCCAGCCAGAAACTGGATCTGGTGCCAGGAATGCCATCCGAGGTATTGATCAATACCGGAGATCGCACTTTCTTCCGTTATCTGACCGATCCAGTCACAGAT
>CAYGBB010000046.1:0-6739 GCA_964347985.1 uncultured Moraxellaceae bacterium | reverse complement strand
ATGCACAAGAACAAAAGGACATTGATCGTGTCGTTAACCGGGATGCTGGTGATTGCTTCACCGCTGGCACATGCGGAAAACTTTATGGAGCTCTATCGTCAAGCCATGGCGAGTAATCCCAACCTCCAGGGCCATGAGCAGCATGTCAATCGGGTAGAAGCACTGGAAGATGGCGCACGCAGCAGGTTGCGACCGCAACTGTCTGTCTCGGGCTCCTATTCATGGAATGATTTCCATAACCACGGCGCCGAATCGGAACAGTACGCCGCCAGTCGGGCCGCCCTGCAAGCCCGGCAAGCCCTGTTTGATGCGCCCAGTTCCCGGCGTTATAAAGCAGCCAAAGCCCGCTCGAACCAGACCCGGCAAGAGCTGGACGCCATGCGCATGGATATAACGCTGGATTTGCTCAAGCGCTATCTCGAGGCCCTCGCCGCTTCTGATGAAATTGCCTATGTCGAATCCGAAAAAAACTCGGTTGCCAGCCAGCTGGATCGCTTGCGTCGCATGCACGAACGTCAGATGGCAAAGATCACCGATGTTTATGAAACGGAGGCCTATCACACCACACTGGTCGCGAATGAATTAAAAGCCCGAAGTGCCCTTGCTGTGGCACTGGAGAAACTGCGGGAAGTCACGGGTGTGGCAGTAAAGGATATTCCACGGGTAAAACGTGAAAGTGTCCCGTTCAAGCCTGGAAATATCGAAGAATGGGTGAGTGATGGATTGAAAAACAACCCGGGCTTGCAAGCGTTGGAAAGAGCCATGGAGGTTGAATCAAGGACCGCCGCCAGTACCCGGGCGGAGTACTGGCCCCGGCTGGCACTGGTTGCCTCGGAAACATTCTCCGACAGCGGCTATGATAACCGTGAGACCAATCGTTACGATGTTGCCTCCATCGGCGTGCAACTGGACATTCCCATTTATGAAGGGGGTCGTGTCCAGGCGAGCGTCCGTGAAACCAAGGCCCGTTATCAGATCGCCCGTTTGCAACATGAATCCAGACGTCGCGAACTGCAACAGGAAATTCGCGCCGCCTATCTGAGCACGATATCCGATCATGCGTTGATTGATGCAACCACTCAGGCCGTCCTCGCCCAGGAGCGAACTCGTGATGCCCAGGTACGGGCACATGAGCTGGGGGTAACAACGGTAGTGGATGTACTGGATGCAGAGCGTCGGCTCTTCAAGGCACGCAGCGACCAGTCTGCCGCCTGTAATGATTTCATCTACAGCCTTGCAACCCTGCGACTGTTGGCAGGCCGACTGACCGACACGGACATTGAAGAACTCAACAACTTGCTTGGCGGTCGTTCGACGACCGGAAAAAAATCAACCGCCTCCCTGTGATCTCCCCCGCATAACCCATAAAAAAAGCCGCCCCCTGAACAGGGGGCGGCTTTTTACTGCTGTTGATTACATGCTGCAGCCTAGAGCTTACTGCAATGTAAAGCTGGTGCTGCCATAGGCACTCTGGCCGCTCACAGTGGTACGCACCTGATACACACCTTTCACCGCCTTGGAACTCAAACGGTAGCTGGATGAGGCGACACCCGTGCTACTGGTGCTGGCATTCTGAAGTGTCTTGGTGCCATTCGGCGCCGTCACAGTGAACAGGACACTGGCTCCAGATACCGCGGCGGTTCCTGACTTCACCACCGAGCTCATGAGTGCTGTCTTGTTGACGCTATAGAGCGATTTGTCCGTGGTGGCCGTAACGGTGTAGCTGCTTGTGGTACTGCCCACACTGTAGGTCGCAGTAGCCGAGCCAACTGAAGTAGTGACACCGGTATTAGTGGCACTGAGGCTGGCATTCGTGCTGCCGCTGGCGCTGGTCGGCGAGGACATCGTCAACGTTGTGCTGGCGCTGGCACCCGGGCTCAGGCTCAGGCTTGCCGAAGCAAAGCTGGCGCTCCAGCCGCTTGGCACGACAGACTTCAGGCTGAAGCTGGATGCACTGCAGCCACTGCTGTCCTTGTTGGTCACTGTCACCGTGTAGCTGAGCGAGCTGCCTGCTGTACCAGACTTGCTCTGCGTCGCCGGTGTGATCACCGGGTTGGCGCGGGTGCAGGTAGTAGTAGCCACGGTAGTGGTCTGCGCATTAACAGTGACATTGACTCCAGCGCCTGTGCT
Source organism: uncultured Moraxellaceae bacterium (assembly GCA_964347985.1). Taxonomy (GTDB): domain Bacteria; phylum Pseudomonadota; class Gammaproteobacteria; order Pseudomonadales; family Moraxellaceae; genus UBA2031. The sequence goes on along the minus strand of CAYGBB010000046.1, from coordinate 4,609 downwards.
GTTCACCCAGGTCGGCGTAATGGTCACACCCGAGCCTGGATCGCTGAAGCTCTGACCCAGCGCCAATGCAGAGTCATACCAGTCAAACGTGGTGCTGGCAGGCGTCATGTCCAGCAGGTAGCTGCTGCTGCCATTATTTTCCGTACCGGTGCGCACGATGACGCCCCTGTCCACATTGCTGCCGTAAGTGCTGACCATGGTCGAGATAAACGCATCGGCACCGACTGGCTGGCGGAATTCCACGTAGTAATAGGTCTTTGCACCCGTGGTGGCATCTGTACTTTTCAGAATCTTCAACGCCTTGGCGCCGGTTGCCGTGGTTTCGTACGTGCTCAGGGTGTAAGTGCCACTGCTGCTCACCGTAGTGATCGGCGGAGTGGTGCCATTGTTCAGCCAGCCCAGACGCTCTTTCTGGAAGGCATTGTAATGACCCGGATTGGCATTCCCCATCATGTCCAGCGCATCACCGTAATCCAGACTGGTGCAACCGGTGCCACCAATGCTCGCACCACACTCCAGCGCATGCGAGTGATAAAGGCCGAAATTATGCCCCAACTCATGAGCAAGCGTTTTCAGGTTCAGGCTGCCGTTAATCATGATGGTCTGGCCACTAAGGTTTGCCACACCCGCCCAGGGGCAGGCGGTATTACGAGGGAATACATAGGCAATATGTGCATAGCCCGAGAGATCCACACCCGCCGCAGCGGCTGCCTGCTTGGCAGCACTGGTGATTGACGTGTCACTGCAGGTCGTGGCGATGGGAAGCGTGTACCAGCCAAATGCGGCACCGCTCACCGTGGTCTTGCTTTGTGAATTTTCCTTGATGAAGTTGCTGGTCTGGTTAAGGACATTAGTCCCGTCTGCCAGGGTATATGGCTGCACCGGATTATCCTGGAAATTCACCAGCAACACCGCCAGCTTGCGATCACCCGAGATATTGAGCGTAGGGGCCGGCGCAGAGACGGTCGTCGTGGTTCCATCCAGTGCCAGCATTTCACCGCTCTTGACACCCCGCACCCGCACCCGGGCACCAGGCTTCAAATCCCGTTCCTGACCGCGAACAGGCTTGAGCTCCAGCGAGCCCTTGTCAGTCTTGAGGTAGTAACGGGTACGACTGCTGTTTTCAGAGTCTTCAATCATGACCCGCACTTCGCCTTCAAGCTCGACCGATGCAGACGCCTGTGTGGCGGCGGCGTGGACCTGGCCCAGACTGGCGCCCATGAAAATGGCTGCAGACAACAGCAAGCGAACGGCGGATTTTGGTGAAGTAACGGGAACAGAGTTGGTAGGAGCAGTGGTTGCAGCCGCGCTTCGGCCGCCAAAACGAATTGGTTCAAAAAACATGCGGGATCTCCCCAAATAGGCATGAGAAAGATCCCCCCGTCCCATCCTTGGGGAGGTGAAACACTCTTCTTTCGGTAGCCCGGCCATCTTCGCAAGCGAAGACCCGCGGCTTTGCGCCCCTCATTCACATGAGGTTTGCCCTTATCGGGAAGAGATCTTTCAGATATCAGCTGGTCACCCAGCCATACACACTAATAAAATGAATCTAAGGTTATCGGATTATTAACCATTCGGTTCTATCCGACACACAGCTCGAGACGGGCCTAATTGTGTAACATTAGTCGCAGGATAATCATGAGGTTCCTCCGCGTCGTTGATACTGTCAGTCCACCTGCCAAAGACCAGATCCCTCAGGCAGATAAGACTCTCAAGAGCACGGGGCAATTATTATGTGATCAGCCGACATATTGATATTATTATTTTGTTATAGTTACCGGCAGTTACGTTACAGCCCGCCGCAGAACATTAACAAAATGTAAATTCCATAAACCCCTTCAATGCCCTCGCGTTATACAAGATAACCATACAAACCAACTCCACACCCCTCGCAATCATCATTACAGAATAAGTAATATCAATTAATTATAAAGCGCTCATTTTCTTATGCGAAAGAACCGGAAATCGAGGCTTTCCCTCCATTTTCAACGCCCGATTTTATCGCATTTAACGTTCGCATTTTGTATATCCACCGTCACTTCCAACCATGCCTGCTACAGTTTACTTGCCTGAAGGCAAACAGGTCCTGAACATCATGAAAGGGTTAAGGCAATGAATGTCATCATGGTCGGCAAACCCAATTTGTCCACCGATCATTTGCTCAGCGTTTTGCGCGGCAATATTGCCGAAGACTGTCGTTTGCTCAGCGAACACAGCATGTTACTCGGCGGAAGTCCCGACACCCTCTATGTGATGGACATGGCGGTACTGAAACCCGCTTCCTGTGCCGAGGCACTGTCCACTCTTCATGCCCAGGGAATGCGTCGCGCTGCACTTATCAATGTCAGCCAAACCGCCAATCAGACGCAACTGGCCTCCCTCCCTGGTGTTTGTGGCATTTTTTCCACGAACATAAATCACGAAGACTTGATTCGTGGCATGAAGGCCATCATGACGGGGCAGTACTGGCTACCACGCCAGGTGCTTTGTGAACATCTCGAAAAGACCCGCCAGAAATTTCAATCAAGCCCCTCAGGAAACATTGTCAAACTATCACTCAAGGAGCGACAGCTACTCACCTTGTTGACTCAAGGCTGCTCGAATGATGCCATCGCCAATCATCTTGCCATCAGCCCGCATACGGTAAAGGCGCACTTCTACACGCTGTACCGGAAACTGCAGGTGCATAATCGCGTTCAGGCTGTGACCTGGGCTCAGCAACATAGCGATGCAATGGAAGGAAGACTGTGAACCGGTAATCACGCGTATCGTGTATCAGAAAACATCATGTCTCAAAAAAAGGCAGACTCACTTACCCGGGATATCGACGCGTAAATACCCATGTGTCACCACTGGAAAGCGTACGGTTAAAACCATAGCCATCCGCATCAAATTTTTTCAGATGTTCAGGATTTTCCAGTCGCTCACGCACGATATGTGAAGCCATCAATCCGCGTGCACGCTTGGCATAGAAACTCACCATCTTGAACTTGCCGTCTTTTTCTTCACGGAATTGCGGCGTGATGGTGCGTGCCTTTAGCGCCTTGGTCAGTGCCGCCTTGTTGTATTCCTCGGATGCCAGGTTCACCAGAATATCGTCACCCTGCTCCGCCAATGCCGCATTCAGGGTGTTGGCAATGGTGTCGCCCCAATACGCATAGAGCGAATTGCCCTTCGGGTTACTGAGGGACGTGCCCATTTCCAGACGGTAGGGTTGCAACCGGTCAAGCGGACGCAGCAGGCCATAAAGACCCGAAAGAATGCGCAGATGCCGCTGGGCAAACAGATGGTCATCACCGGTAAACGTCCATGCCTGCATGCCCTCGTAGACATCGCCCTTGAAGGCCAGCACGGCGGCACGGGAATTGGCCTCCGTGAACTGATGGCTCCAGTCGCCATAACGGGCCACGTTCAACGCCGCCAGCTTGTCGCTCAGCTTCATCAGTGCCGCCACATCCTGCACAGATAACTCGCGCAGGATGGCAATCAGGGCCTTGGCCTCCTTCACGAAGTCAGGGGTGGTCAGTGGCAACGCCGGCACAGGGCTGGCGTAGTCCAGCGTCTTGGCGGGAGACAGAATCATCAGCATGGGGGGACCTTACAACAGGCGCGGCATAAACCGGGGCACGGGATTGTAGCGGCGCCCGGCATCATGCCATAGACTTGCGGGTCTTTATTGGAGGCCTCTTATGACGTTCATGCAACTCGACAAGAAGGGTGCAGTGTTTGTACTGACCCTGACCAACGGCGACAAGGACAACACCTTTAACCCGGACGTGCTGGCCGAATACCATGCTTGCCTGGACCAGATCGAGGCAGACCGCAGCAATGCCTCCCTGCTGATCGTCAGCAGCCACCCCAAGACGTTCTGCAACGGGATCGACCTGCCCTGGCTGATGACGCAGGACGGTGAAGGCTTCAAGGATTTCGTGCAGAAGCTGGAACATATGCTGTTGCGCATTGCCGTACTGGACCTGCCCGTCATCATGGCCATCAACGGCAACTGTTATGCCGGTGGTGCCATCATGGCGTCGGGCGCCGACTTCCGTCTGATGCGCGCTGATCGCGGCCGTTTCTGCTACTCGGAAGTGAACATCAAGATCCCGTTCACGCCAGTCATGACCGAAATCATTCGTGAACTGCCGGACCAGCAGGCCCTCAAGGTGCTGGCACTGACCGGCAAGGCTGTGGGTGGGCAGGAAGCGCTCCAGATGAAAGTCGCCGACAGCATTCACACGGAAGAAGAACTGCTGCCCGCTGCCATGGCCCTGGCCGAAATGATGGCCGAAAAGGATCGTGGTACTTACGGCGCCATCAAGCGCGGCCTGCGCAAGACCCTGACCGCCATGGCGAAGGAACAGGGCCTGATCCGTGGCTGAGCTGATTGCCGGGAAGCCGGTGGCACTGAGTGCGCGGGTCACCCGTGTGCTCGCCCCCAATCCCGGCTTCATGACCGGCCCGGGCACCAACAGTTACCTGATCGGCACGCAGGAGATTGCGGTGCTGGACCCGGGCCCGCCCATCGATGCTCATGTAGAGGCCTTGCTGGCCGCCGCAAACGAGCTGGGCGGCCGTATCCGCTGGATTGTGCTCACGCACACCCATCACG
>CAYGBB010000045.1:0-10205 GCA_964347985.1 uncultured Moraxellaceae bacterium | reverse complement strand
GGTTGCCCGCCGGGCAGATGGTATCCATGAAGCGCGGGTCGTTGGTCATCTCGGTGGCAAGTTCGAGGCTGCCGCCCAGAACGTGCTGGATGAACGTGCTGACCGGGGGGATGGGTTTGAACGCGGTGCAGTAATTGACGGCGACGTTCTCCCGGTCCTGGACGGGGACACCATAATCGAAATGGCGCATGCCGAGCGGTTCCCGGAAAGTCTGGTGCAGGTATTCGCGGACACTCATGCCGGTAACCCGCTCGATCAGTTCGCCGAGAATGTAACCGGCGGTAATGGCGTGATAGGCCGCCCTGTAGCCGGAAGGGGAGACGGCTTCGGCCTTGCATAGCTCGCCGACGATCGTATCGACGTCGTAGAGCATTTCAGGATCAAAGTTGCCTGAGAGCCGGGGAATGCCACCACGATGGGCGAGCAGGTGGTAGATCGTGGCATTGCGCTTGCCGTTCACCCCGTATTCGGGAATGTAATGGCTGACCGGGTCGAGCAGATCAATGAGGCCTTCTTCATCCAGCTTGTGTATCAGCATGGCGGTGACGACTTTGGAGGCCGAAAACAGGCAAATCGGGGTATCGGGTGTGGCAAGTTGCTTAGGAGTATCGGGTGTATCTTCAGGACCATTACCACGGGCATGGCCGATGGCCCGGTTAAAGACAATCTTTCCCTGTCGGCGCAGGCAAAAGGTGATGGCTGGCGAGAATCCGGTCTTGTATAACCCTTCGACGGACGCCCAGATCCTGTCTGCCTGGCCAGAACGAAACCCGGCCAGTTCAGCAGGTGTTTCACGATCATAGTCAATGCTGGTCACGCTGGAGAGATCGGCGAGCACATGGCATGAGTTGGTGGACAGCAGTTTCACAAGATATCCTCAAGGACCTGTCATTAATGACAATGACACTAGCATGGCGATTATTGTCCGGGCTAGGACACTAGCCGACAGTGACTGGCTCAATCTGCCATAAAACTTTATCAGTACGGGGAGCGCACCTTACCCGGAAGTGGTTTGTTACCACTTCACATACTGGTCTTCGACGAAGCCAGACAGACCTTTTACCTGAATGTCGGCGCCATCGACATGAAGTCTGCCATCAAAACGGCCAAACAGCTGTTTGAAGTTGCTGGCCATCAACTTGATATCAATGGTTTCGCGATGCATTCCTGAGGGAGTAAAGCGAAGGTCGACACTGCCATCATCGGAGCATACCCGCCACGGCGACATCATGTTGTGCTGATCAAATTCAAAGCGGGTGAGATTGACCTTGATCAGACGACCATCTACCCACAGGCAGTTTTCCGTAAAACTGGTCTCGTTAACACCACAGGAAAGATTAAGGCCAAGACGATGGCCATCGGGACTTATTCCGGAAAAGCAGGCCCAGTTCCAGTAAGTTTCCCTGCGCATGTAGCCGCAAGAGTAATCATGGTGGCCCATTGCGCCGATCTGGCCGAGATCGTGGGATTGCCCCTGAAAGCGGAGGGTGCCATTTATATCCAGACCGGCGGTCTTGTTGGCATAAACCCAGCCGGTATATGCCGTTCGTGTGCAGATCGACATGGGCTCAAAATCTGCTTCCGGCATGTCGGCATCAATTTCCAGAAAGTTGCCCAGTTTCACGTACAGGCTTTTCCGGCGTGGTTGCGCTTTGTATCCCATGCGGATGTCTACACCGGGAAGGCGCAAGTGGCTGCTTCCGTCAACCGGGTTTTCTGACAGAGACATCCCCAGGCCAAGCGGTGTGCGATAAGAACGGGAAAAAAGTTCCCCTGTCCGCATGTCGACAACATAAACAAAGGCAACGGCCATATGGCGCAAGTGGGCCAGCGCACAGCCAAACACCAGGGTATCGCTCATCCCGCCAAAGTACTGGAACTGTTTGAAGCCCAGCCACTGACTGAGAGGGCCGGCCGCTTTTCCAAAGGGAGTTTCCAGCGTGAAGTCGCGATGATTGATGGTACGCAGCGAATCTGAAAACTGGCCCAGGCGAGGGCGGCCATTAACAATCAGTGGAGAAGGTGCAAGCAGAGTCATGCGAAATCCTTGGGCCAGCCGGGTGGGGTAATAAAGCCTCGGGTGACTTCATGGTGGTGCTGTGAGTAAAGCGGGTGATGGTCGAGCCCTATGACGGCTATCGCCCGATTATCAGGTGCTTGCCGGATATGCTCAATGAGTGCATGTGCATCCAGTGAGTCACCAATGCTGACGCCGGGGGCAACAGGAGTTAGCCAGTTGGGCTTTGGAAGCAGTATCCAGCGCAGGGACCGGCTGGCGTACCGCTGCAGAAACTCTGCGCGGTGCATCCACCAGCCCTTCAGATGGTCAGGACTGGCGTTAATTGGTGCCCAGTCCCTGATCCCGGCACTTTCAGGGTAAAACAGGCGGCCCTTCAGCATGCAGACTGGGGCGAGCGAGGACAGGCCAAGTTGATGCAGCATTTCCCGGCATTCGGGCGTGTCTGGAAGCGCCAATTGATGCGTCATGAAACGGTTGATCTTGAGATCGAGCCGATCCGCGAGGGCCGGGCCAACCCAATGTTTCCAGGCCCCGCCTGGTTGAATGCCCAGATAGAATTTGACGGCCACTTCCCAATGCTGGAGTTCTCCGCTCAGGCGGTCTTCCACCAGAAAATCAAGTTCACCCAATGTGCGGTTGTTGCTGCGAACGGGGAGGGACTGACCGACGATCCGGTACAGGGGGTTGTCGGGCCAGGCAAGCCAGAAGCCGAGCAGGTTTTCGAAGTAGCGGCCCAGACGGCTGTCCCGGCCTGCCAGAACCTCCAGCAATGGCGCTGGCTGTTGGTCGAGCGCCTTTAGCCAGTCCAGGCTGACCGACAAGGCTCTTTCAGACCAGGCGTGATCAAGCCAGTGAACGGGCTGCCCGGAGGGCGTACGGCTATGGGTGGGAGCCAGCAAGGATGGACTGCCCAGCACCCAGGCCATATCCCGTACGGACTGGGTTTCAAAAGACTGCCAAGGTGCCGAAAGGATCATCTTGCTGCCACTCCGCCCTCAGTGCAGACAGGAGCTACCGTGCAAAATGCCCGGTTACCTGTGGCGTGATGCTGAACCTCACGAGTGGCTCAGTGCGCGCCAGCCTGCTCCAGCAGTGTAACAATGTCAGCTGACTGGGTATGCGTCCGGGCCAGTGCCAGCAGGGTTTGGCCATTGGCATTCGTTGCATCCAGATTGCGGCCAGCAGCAACAAAAAACGCGAGGAAACGCTCGAAGTCATGCGGGCGCATGTGCTTGTAAGCGGTCATCAGCACATGGAAGTCGGCATTTTCGCCTTCGACCGGCTGACGGTCCAGGTAAGCACGGACACGCTCATCGCTCCAGTCTTCGCCAAAGCGGGCAGGTTGGCTGACACCCATGATGACCTCCGGTAAAGGGGTTTTGCTGAAAGGGCGGCCACTTTAGGGCCAGCCCCTCAGCGGGTCAAGACGGAGGGGACGACTTGGCCCGTATCGGATTCATGTCGGTAGCGATGTTGTCACTGCCGCATCGGTGGGTGCATCTGTGCCGACTTCCTGGGTTTTCCAGTGTTGAACAGCTACTTGTGCCTTTACCAGCTCAAGACTGTCCAGAAGGATGCCGCTAACGGCGTCACCCATTTCCGGATGAGTGCGGGTGAATGTATCGAACAGGCCGCCAGCTATGTCCTCGACAGCCTCATTGCCCGGTTTGCCAAGGTCCGTCAGCAGATCATCCGTGAGTTGCACCAGTAACCCGCCGACAATGGTTTGCAACTCACGCTCCAGTGCACTACCGACAATAGGCACACGATGCGTGATTCGGGACAAATCCGGATTGTTGGCTATGGCCTCCCGGGTGCGCTCATGCAGGTAACTGGCCAGCCGTTCACGATGCTCGGTGTAGGCATGTGTGCTGGTTTCGGTCAGTCGGCTCGCCAACCAGCGCACAATGACATCGCGGCGCGGTAACAGGACTTCATCGGTCAGGCGTTGGCGAAAGGGGCCGCCGGCACTCACTTCACGCTGTACGCCCTCAAGCACATTGATGACGATGCGGTCCGAGAGTTCCTCCAGCATTACCTGATAATATTTGTAGACGAGGGGGAACGGGCCGCTTTGCGAGAGGTCGATGACGCCGCTTTTTTGCAGCCGGTACGTGATTGAGAAGAGGCGTAAAAGCCGCAGCGCCCGGAAAGGGGGCAGTGGAATGCAACCCAGTACGTCATACCAGTGCACAAAAGGATAGAAAAACCAGCGATGGTAGGTGCGGCGATGAATGGCCACACCCCAGCGCAACACCAGCTCGGCAATCAGGAAAAACGTAAAATAGGAGTCATAAACCAATAGATCCGGATGCAGCTTTTCACGGTAATGGGCAACCAGATCCGGATACTGGCGAGCCAGTAACAAGCCGCTGCCTGAGTTGAGCAGAATGGCATCCAGTAGCAACCAGAGCAGGTTTCCGGTGATCAGCAGCATGACAAACAGATCAAGTGCCAGAAAGGGGGCATCGGGTTGGCCGCGCAATGCCTGCCAGCGGATTTTCATCATCAGATCCTTGCCAGGTGAGAGCTGTATTTGCAGAAGCGCATTATTCCTGCCGTAGTGTGAGCAAAGGGCTGGCGCTCCACACGCGGCGTGCGCCGAACATGCCGGCGCTGCTGACAAGCAGAGCCCCGGCCACTGGCGCTTGCCACCACAGCATCGGGTGAAGTGTTGGCGTCAGCTCCAGCACCTTCCAGTAAATGATGGCAGCCAGCAGTTCGCTCATCAATGCGGCCAGGATACCTGCAAAAAAGCCCAGCAGGACGAACTCGGTGAGAAGCCGGCGCTGCAGTTCCCGTTTACTGGCGCCAATGACGCGCAGCAGGGCGGCTTCGTAACGACGAGCATCCAGGCTGGCAGTCACGTGTGCGGAGATAACGAGCAATCCCGCAATCAGTACAAACACGAGCACGGCTTCTATGGCACGGGAAACCTGATCCAGTATTTTTTTGACCTCATTCATCACATTGGCGATATCGATCAGGACAACCGTGGGGAATGCTCTGGCCAATGTATTAAGACGGGCTCGTTGTTCCACCGGGACATTAAAACTCGTCATGTAGGAGGCGGGGAACCGGTCAATCATTCCCGGAGGGAAGATCATGTAGAAGTTGGGCTGAAAGCTGTCCCAATCGACTTCCCGCAAGCTGCTGATGACAGTAGTGAACTCTCCTTCAGCCAGCGTAAAGGTCAAGCGGTCCCCCAGCTTGAGCTGCAAACGTTCTGCAAGGCGCTTCTCCAGGGAAACTTCCTGATGCGCTACTGAGTCTGCAGTCCACCACCGTCCCTCCGTAAGCGTGTTTCCTTTTGGAATCCCTGCGCTCCAGGTCAGGTTGAGTTCGCGATTCAACGATTCATCTCGACCTTCATCTTCGGCTTCTTTGCTGACCGCTTGTTGCACAGGCTTGTCATTAATCGCAGTCAGTCGGCCCCGAACGACGGGATAGAGCGCCTCATGCGAAAATCCCTGGGATTGCAGGGTGGTTTCGAAATCTGCCAGTTCATGGCTGGCAATATTGAGGGCAAACTGGTTGGGTGCTCCGGGCGGTATTTTGGTTTGCCATGCACCGAGCAGTTCGCCACGCAGGCTGAGTACCAGCAGCAGCGCCGTCAGCCCCAGGGCCAGCCCCAGAATCTGGGTGGCTGTTTCAGCGGGGTGCCGGCGGAGCGTCGCCAGATAGGCATTGTTCAGTCGACGTGATGCGACAAACAAATGATGCAATCCCCATTGCATCGCAAGCACCAGCAAGGCCCCGCCACCAACGGCGATGGCAGTCAGCATCAGACGTCCGGTTTCCAGTGCGAGCAGCAGAAAAAGTGCCGACAGGGAAAGTACGGTAATGGCCAGTTGCGGTAGCGAGGGAGGCAACAACTCCCGGCGTAAAACGCGTAACGGTGTCACCCGTCCAAGCGACAGCAGGGCGGGCAGGGCAAAGCCGAGCAAGGTCAATGTCGCGGTGGCGGCACCGGTTAGCAGTGGTCTCCAGTAGGTGAAGGTCGGCAGTCTGGCAGGAAGCAGATCCGCGAGCAGCAGGCTGACCACGGATGAAGCCATTCCTCCCAGCACAGCACCGACCAGTATCGCCACTGCCCAGACCAGCAACAGTTCGGTAAGCACCCGGGAAAGGGCTTCTTTCCGTGAGGCCCCGAGGCAACGTAACAAGGCCTGCATGTCATAGCGTCGTTCGGCAAAGCGTCGGGCACTGACGGCAATGGCCAGGCCTGCCAATACCACGGCAGCAATCGCGGCGAGCCCAAGATAGTCACTGGCTCGCGTCAGGGGATTAGCCAGTTCCGGACGCCCACCGGACACATCCAGCAGACGGGCACCGGGACTCAGGCGGGGCTCCATCCATGTCCGGAATGCCTGCAAGGATGGTTCGCTACCGCGCAGCAACAACTGATATTGCAAGCGGGAGCCTGGTTGAATGATCCCTGTTGCGGCGACGTCGCTCATCGCCATCATGGCACGAGGTGAAAAGGCAGCGAAGTTACCACCACGATCAGGCTCATAGGCGAGTACAGCCGCAATCCTGAAGGAACGGTCTCCGAGGACCACTGTGCTGCCAACGCCAACGTTCAGCAGTCCCAGCAATCGCTCGTCTACCCATAGCGTGCCCTTGTCAGGCGTTACATGCGTAGTGACATCCTTGCTGTTTTCGCGCAGGCGTAATTGTCCGCGTAATGGATAGCCGGTACTGACAGCCTTGATGGCCGCGAGCTGGAACCCGGTCTCACCCTGCAGCACACTGGCGAATTCCAGGGTTTGTGCGGTGGCCAGATCCAGTTCTTCAGCGTGCGCGACCACGGCATCGGGAATCGGACGAGAGCTGCGAAGTACAAGATCCGCACCAATCAGGCGAGCTGCTTCCTGTGCCAGGCCTTTTTCAATGCCGGTACTGAAATGACGAAGGGTGGTTGTGGCGGTTACTGCGAGGATCAGGGCGAGCAGTAACAGGGTTAGCTCACCACTTTTCAGATCGCGCCAGAAGTCCTGCCAACCTGCACGCATCAGGCAGCTTCCTTGAGCAGTTGCCCACTATCAAGATGCAGGACACGATCGCAGCGTGCAGCGAGGCGTGACTCGTGCGTAACCAGTACGAGTGTGGTTCCCGCCTCGGCATTCAGGGAAAAGAGCAGGTCATCAATTTGCGCACCAGTACGAGCATCAAGATTGCCGGTAGGCTCATCGGCAAAGAGGATGGTGGGGCGCCCGGCAAAGGCTCGAGCCAGCGCTACACGCTGCTGCTCCCCGCCAGACAACTGGCGGGGCGTATGGTTGAGGCGGTGACCAAGGCCGACACGCTCCAGCCACTCCCTTGCTGTGGCGGCATTGCCGCGCCGGTTCACAGACAAGGCGAGCATGACATTTTCAAGCGCGGTCAATGTCGGCACGAGAAGAAATGACTGGAATACAAAGCCGACATGTTGCTTGCGCAATGCCGCACGCGCATCCTCGTCAAGCTGGTGCAGATCAACACCGCACAGGCTGAGCGAGCCGCTCGTGGGTGTATCCAGGCCGGCCAGAATCCCGAGGAGCGTGGTTTTGCCTGAGCCTGAGGCGCCGACAATGGCGACACTTTCGCCTTGTTTGATTGAAAGCGAGACGTCATGGAGAATCTCCAGGGCATCGTCGCCGGTATTCACGGACTTGCTGATAGACTGCGCCACAATCAGATCGTTGGAGGGCATGATGAGTCGTCACTGGCTGAAAACAGGTGTTATTGCATGCCTGCTGGCAATGAGCTTACCCCTGCAGGCCGCCACGATTCTGGTCTTCGGCGATAGTATCAGTGCCGCCTACGGGCTGGAAGCAAAGCAGGGCTGGGTGCACTTGCTGCAACAAAAACTGGACAAAACCACTGTTAAAAAGCATCAGGTGATCAATGGCAGCCTCAGTGGCGAAACCACCTCAGGGGGAGTGAAGCGACTGCCACTGATGCTGCAAAAGCACCATCCGGCACTGGTGATACTGGAACTGGGGGCAAATGACGGATTGCGAGGCCATTCACCCAGCCTGATTGAAAGCAACCTGGGACAAATGGTTGTGGCGGCACAAAAAAGTGGTGCGCAGGTAATTATTCTGGGCATGAGAATTCCCCCAAACTACGGGAAGGCATATACGCAGGCTTTTGAGAAAGTATTTGTCACTGTCAGCAAGGAAAAGCACATCCCGCTGGTGCCGTTCTTTCTGGATGGAGTGGGCGGTAAACCCGAGTTGATGCAACGTGATGGCATTCATCCGACTGCCGCTGCGCAACAACGGCTTCTGGATAATGCCTGGCCCTTGATCGTAAAGGCCACCAGGCGTCTGTAGTTCCGCCTTCACTTTCGTTGCTTGAACTGCGGGATGCTTGCGTGTGGACAAGCATCCCGCGAGTTCTCACTGCCCCTTGGCGAGTTTGCTGGCGATATCCAGCAAACGACTTTGTGTTTCTGCCACTATCGCGCTGTTCACAGGGCCGGTCTGCAAAAGTTTGCTGAACCGCACCAGAGGGCCCTTGTCCGTGCCGGTACGAAGTCCTTTTTCTTGTAGCAAAGCCAGTTGGCGGTCACGCCGCTCCTGGAGACGATTAGCTGGCGAGGGAAGATCCAGGCTGATTTCCAGTTCAAGTAGCAGTGCAAGTGCCTGCTGCGTGTTTTCGGCGATATCGGCTTGCCAAAGGCTCGATGCTTCAGCTTTCCCCTGCATCTGCTCAAGCAGATTCAGACGGGATTGCAGGGGACTACGCCATGCTGGCGGCAATACGGAAATATCCGGGAAAAGCGGCAATGTGTTGTCGAGCTGAGCCTGCTCTGCCGCACACACGGCGGCCCAGGCTTCTGCCATCATACGGCTTTGCTGTTGCTTGAGGTGCGCGGCGTATTCCTGCCGCTTTGCATCAAACTGCCGCTTTGCCTTGTTGAAATGATCCTTTAACACACTTCCATCCTGTGCGAGGGAGAGTGCGTGAAACGCCTCTTCAAGCCGATTGGCCTCGCCCAGCAGTGCATCCGAAGCATCTTGTGCCAGTTGCTGCATTGCCTGAATCAGGGACTCAGCTTGCTGCCGGGCACCTTCACGCGCCTCATTCCGCGCCTGAAGTGCTTCGTCACGTCGATTAAACGTGATGTCACAAGCGGCACGGAATTCCTTCCAGAGCTGGCGATCAGCACGAGGGGAGGCCTGACCGAGACCTCGCCACTCTTGCTGCAAAACCTTGATCTTGTCACAGGCAAGCCGGTTGTCAGTTTCTGCCGTCAGCTTCCGGGCGTTCTCGACGAGGGTGCGCTTGGCTTGCTCGATTGCTTTCCAATGCGACTCCAGTCGTTGCTCCAGATTCGTTACAATCATGTGGAAGCGATTCTGTACTGCTTTAGCCTGCTGATGATCAACGGGAGAGTATGACTGCCATTCCTGCCGTGCCGTTTTGATGATGGCGTCGTGATTTTTCCAGTCCACCTGATCATTCATGGCTTCAAGATATTGCTCCAGCTGGACACAGAGCTGCTCACGACGGGCCATGTTTTGTGCTCGCACTTCGCGCTGGGCGGCAAAGTGCTGACGACATGGCTCATAGGCGGCATCGCTGGCGGCCTTGAACTTCTCCCATAAAGGCTGTTCAACGGACGGGTCCGTCACTCCGAGGGACTTCCATTCGTCCTGCATCACCCGAATACGGTCGGCTTTGTCGTCAGGATCAATATCCTGTAATGACAATGCCTGCATGTCAGCCAGCAGAGCCTCTTTTTTGGGAAGCACGGCAAAACCGGCCCAGCTTTTCAGTTCCCTTACCCGCTCACCCAATGCATGCAGTCGTGGAGGATTCAGATGATGTCGACGGGCAAATTCCTGAATCTGGCGCCACTGACGGCTGGCGTCCCGGCTATTACCGGATTCAATGGCCGCCTCAAGCAAGCCAAGTTGTTGACCCAGGGACTCTTTCGCTGCCTTGTTGTCACGGGCAGGCTCATGGCCACTAACATCCCCAACGGAGTCTTGCGGCTCTACCGGATTCAGCAGTAGCGTTGCCTCCTGAAGCAATGCTGGCAGAGGGAACCGGGTTTCCCGATACTGTGCCACCAGGTCGATCAACAACTGCCGTGTCGCACTGGTCGTCGCTTCGTCTTCCGTGTTGTTTTTCAGTGACTCGAGCGTTGCCTCAACAATGGCCTTGTCCTGTTGCCACCGGGCCAGCAGTG
>CAYGBB010000044.1:0-10693 GCA_964347985.1 uncultured Moraxellaceae bacterium | reverse complement strand
GCCATGGTCAGGCAGACGGTGATGATGCCGATCCAGCCGGGAATGCTGAGCAGCAGTGACAGGCCGACGCCGAGCAGGGCGGCATGCGAGAGGCTGTCGCCAAAATAGGCCAGCCGCCGCCACACCAGCAGGGAGCCCAGCGGGCCGCAGACCAGTGCGGTGAGCAGGCCGCCGGCGAGTGCCGGCCAGAACAGTTCAATGGTGTTCATGCGGGCCCTCGTGGGTACAGACGCCACCGTGGGTGTCGTGATGGTGGTCGTGGCGATGGCTGTACACGGCCAGACCCTTCACGCCCTGGGCGCCGAACAGGCGCAGGTATTCGGGGTGGGCGCTTACTGACTCCGGATGGCCCTCGCAGCAGACATGCTGGTTCAGGCACAGCACATGATCGGTGGCGGCCATGACCAGATGCAGGTCATGCGACACCATCAGTACACCGAGTCCGCGCTCATCGCGCATGCGCCCGATCAGGGTGTAGAGCTCCTCCTGCCCGGTGATGTCGACGCCCTGGGCCGGCTCGTCCAGTACCAGCAACTCGGGGTCGCGCAGAAGGGCGCGCGCGAGCAGAACCCGCTGCAGTTCGCCACCGGAGAGCCGGGTCACGGCGGTCCCGAGCACATGGGCGGCGCCGACTTCGTGCAGTCCCTGCGCCAGGTTGGCCGGGGTGAGGCCGGGCCGGGCCAGTTGCAGGAAGCGTTCGACGGTCAGCGGCAGCGCGGCATTGATGTCGAGGCGTTGCGGCATGTAGCCGATACGCAGGCCGGACTTGCAGTGGCGTTCACCGCTGTCGGGGCGCACAAGGCCCAAGGCCACCCGGACCAGCGAGGTCTTGCCGGCGCCGTTGGGGCCGATCACGGTGTGGATCTCGCCGGCACGAACCGTCAGCGACACCCCGTCGAGGATGGTGCGGTCGTCACGACGCAGGCGGATGTTGTGGAGGTGCAGCAGTGACCTAGTCATGGCGGCAATGCCGGCAGGTGCCGGCCAGCTCCAGGGTCTGGCTCTCCACCATGAAGTCGGCCTTGCCGGCAGCCGCGGCGACGGCCTTTGCCAGCGGGGCACTGTCGGCAATTTCCTCGGCATTGCCGCAGGCGGTGCAGAGCAGGAAATAGCCGGCGTGGGCCGCACCGGGGTGCGTGCAGCCGATGAAGGCATTGCGCGAGGCAATGCGGTGAATGAGCTTCTGTTCCAGCAGGAATTCCAGCGCCCGGTACACCGTTGGCGGTGCGGGCTTGTGGCCCTCGGCGGTGAGGCGGTCGAGGATGTCGTAGGCGCCCAGCGGCTGGTGACTGCCCCAGACCAGTTCCAGGACACGGCGACGGATGTCGGTCAGGCGCACGCCACGCTCGGTACAGAGGCGCTCGGCCGCACCAAGGGCATCGTGGACACAGTGACTGTGGTCATGGGGGTGAAACGCCGGCGTGCTCATGGCGGCCTCGCGACAAATGATTTGCAACAATATAACATATGCGGCTTCGACGTACATCGCTGCCGGGTCGGCTGACCCGTTTGCCGGAGCCCCCCATGTCCCGTTTCTTGCCAGCCCTGGTGCTGATCCTGCCGTTGCTGAGCGCGACAAGGGCCAGTGCCCTTGAGGTGGTGGCCAGCATTCGCCCCCTCGCCCTGATTGCCGATGCGGTCATGGCCGGCCATGGCGAGGCCCGGCAACTGGTGCCGGATGGCGCCTCCTCGCATGAGTACGCGCTACGCCCCTCCGATCGTGCCCTGCTGGCCCGGGCGGATCTGGTGGTGTGGGTGGGGCCGGTGCACGAGCACTTTCTGCCGGGGGCCTTGCGGAATCGACCGGTGTTGACCGCCCAGAAATTGCCGGGGCTGAAACGGTTGCCGGTGCGGCGCCTGAGTGATGGGGCCAGTGTGGCGGGCAGTCTTGATCCCCATGTCTGGCTGAGCCCGGACAATGCAGTGGTGATCGCCCGCGCCCTTGCAGTTGAACTGGGGCGACGCGACAAGGCCGGTGCTGCCGCCTACACGGCGAATGCCGAGGCATTTGCACGGCGCGTGCAACTCCAGAATGCCACCTTGCAGCAGCGCTTCCTGCCCCTGCGGGCACAGCCGTTGCTGGCGTATCACGATGCCTATCATTATCTGGATGACGCCCTTGGCCTGCGTTTCCGCGGCAGCCTGACCCTGGAACCCGAGCACAAGCCGGGTGCCCAGCATGTGCTGGCGATGGCGCGCCGCGTGCAAAAGGAAAAGATTGCCTGCCTGCTCACCGAGCCCGGGGCGGATGCCGCGCTGGCGATGCGCATCTTCGGCCAGCAACCGTATCGCATGGCCGGGGTGGATGAACTGTTTGTCGGCGTGCCGCGGGGTGCCAGCGGCTACGAGACCGGCCTCGCCAGAATGGCCGATGAAATTTATCGCTGCCTCGCGGCTGGCAAATAATCCGTCATCACGCGGCGCGCCCGGTACCTGTTCAGGCTTTCGGGGTTTTCCGGATCAGCGCGTCAATCGCCAGGCCGACCCTGGCCAGCCGGAGATAACGCACGGGACTGCGTTGCCCGAGAATGGCAAGCAGCTGCTGCATCAGGCCGAGTTTCCTGGCGGAATACGGGTACCAGTTGGGTTCGGCCTTGCCGCGCGTGCCATCCACCATCACTGCCTTCGAGCGGGTCATGCCGCGCAAGCCCTCCACTCCTTTCATGCGCCCGAAACCCGAGTATTTCACGCCGCCAAACGGCAGTGCCGCATTGCCCTCGGTCAGCATCACGTTGTTGATGTTGATGCAGCCGGTTTCCAGGGCGCGGGTCAGGCGCTCGGCACGGGCAGGGTCACGCGTCCACACGCTGCTGCTGAGTCCGAACGGCATGCTGTTGTGGCGTGCGATGACCTCGGCTTCGGTGGTAAAGGGCGCAACCGTTAGCACCGGCCCGAAAATTTCTTCCTGCGCAATGCGCATGGCATCGGTGGTGCCGGCAATCACGGTGGGCAGATAGAAACGGCCGCACTCGCTGCGCGTGCCGCCACACAGAATGCGGGCGCCGGCATTGCGGGCATCGTCCACCAGGGCTTCGATATGGCGCATCTGGAAGTCGGTGGTGATGGCGCCCAGATCGGCATCGGCACCGGTGCCAAGGCGGATGGCCTTGCTGGCGGTGACCAGGCGCTGCACAAAGTGTTCATACACCGAGGCATGAATGAAAACGCGCTCGGTGGCCGTGCAACTTTGCCCGCTGTTGTGCAGGTTGCCCCAGCACGCGGCGGCCACGGCACGCGTGAGGTCCGCATCTTCAAACACGATCATGGCATCCTTGGCGCCGAGCTCCATGATCACCGGCACCACCAGCGGTGCCGCCTGTGCCAGGATTTTCTTGCCCGTGCCAACACTGCCGGTGAAGCAGATCAGGTCGGGCCGTTCATTGATCAGCTGCACGGCGACCGCGCCGGCCCCGTGCACAATGTGCAGGGCCTGCGCCAGCAGCGGATGCAGGGCACGGATTTCATCGAGCGCCTGCCGCATGGGCGTGTGCTCCGAGGGCTTCAGTACCACGGCATTGCCGGCCATGAACGCAAACATGGCCGCGGTCATGCCGATGGCCAGCGGCAGGTTCCACGGCGAAATCACCAGTACCACGCCACGGGGCTGGTGCAGGATGCGGCATTTCTTGCCCATGAGGGTGATGGGTGTGGGGACGTGTTCATCGGCCAGTGCGGCGGCAGCATGGTGACGCAACCACAGGCAGTCTTCGGTGAGCTGAAAAATGTCCGACAGCATGGCATCGCCACGACTGCGGCCGGACTCGGCGACAATCTGGTCCAGCAGCCATTCCTGGTTGTCCTGCAGGTAAGCCAGCAGTGCATCCAGTGCCTGCAGGCGCAGGGTCATGGGGGCATCACGCAACGCTGCCGAGGCCTGCCGCGCACGCGCCATGGTGGCCTGGCAATCCGGGGGCGTGTCGGGCGTGAAATCGTAGAGCAGCGTGCCGGTGGCAGGATTCAGTACGGGAATGGCGGTCATGATTTTTTGCGTCCGGTTATTGTTGTTTTAGTGGGCGTGGTGCGGGCATTGCCGGGATAACTGCCCTCAACATTTGCAACATCAGGCCAGCAGTTCGGAAGGACAGGTCGCGTTCAGCCGCGCCGTCAGCAGGCGTTTCATTTCATCCGGATTTTTTTGCGTGACATGCTCGCCCGCGCGCCCTTCTTCGGCATTGCGCTGGCCGATATCCAGTCGCGACAGCCAGAAGCGCATGGCCGCGACCGCGAGAAATACCGGCAAGGCGGTTTGCTCGTCGGCACCGAGTGCACGGACGTCGCCGTAGCCGGCCAGAAACGCCTCCTGCCGTGCGGGATCGGGGTCATCCCCGGGCCAGGCCCGACAGAAATCATTGCAGGTGATGGCGATGTCGAGCAGCCAGTAATCGTGGCTGCATTCCGAAAAATCCAGTACGGCGCTGACCGTGTTGCCGGTGAACAGGGTGTTGTCGCGAAACAGGTCGCCGTGGATGAGTCCGCCGGGCAGGGCCGGAAAGCGTTGGCGAATATTTGCGAGTGCCGCCAGCGTACGATCGAGCAAGGCCTGTTCGTCCGGGGTCATCAGCGGCCGGCGGCGTGCTGCCACTTCATCCCACCACTCGGCGCCGTGCGCATTCGGGCGGTCCAGCGGATAGTCGCACAGGGCCAGGTGCAGGTGGGCCAGCGTTCGGCCCATGGCAGCACACTGGGCACTGTCGGGTTGCTGCGGGTGGCGGCCGGCCAGGCGGGGAGCCAGTTGCGCCGGTTTGCCCGCGAGCGTGCCCAGGCACTGGTTCTGACGGACAGTCTCACGGACAGCGAGGGGTGCTGCCACCGGCACGCCATGGCGGGCGATGTGGCCGAGCAAGGGGCCGAGAAAGGCGGCCTCACTGGCGCCGAGCTCTTCGAAAATCGTGAGCACCAGCTCGCGCCCGTCGGCCAGCGTCAGGAAATAGTTGCTGTTCTCGATGCCGCCCTTGATGGGCACGAGCGCCTGCGCGGGCGGCAGATCAAAGCCGGCCACAAAGGGCTGAACCTCAGCCAGGGTGATGTGGGTATAGACAGACATGCCTGCAGTGTAGCGTGTGTCGTCGCACAAAAAATGGCCGCAGGGTTCCAGCGACAGGCCGGACAGTTCTGCGTTACCCTCCCCGGCATTATTCCGGATGCCTTACGCCAATCCTTTCCGTCAAGGAGAGGAGGAAAACTGCCATGTCTGCTACCCCTCCCCTGATTCTGGTCGATGGTTCTTCCTATCTGTACCGCGCCTTTCACGCCCTGCCGCCGCTGATGACAAAAAGCGGCCAGCCGACCGGGGCCATCAAGGGCGTGATCAACATGCTGCAGAAGCTGATCAAGACCTATTCCCCCACGCATATTGCCGTGGTGTTTGATGCGCCGGGCGGCACCTTCCGCGATGTCATCTATCCCGAATACAAGGCCAATCGCCCGCCCATGCCGGATGACCTGCGCCTGCAGATCGAGCCATTGCATGCGCTGGTGCGGGCGCTGGGCCTGCCTCTGCTCTGCGAGCCTGGCGTCGAGGCGGATGACGTGATCGGCACGCTGGCACAACGCGCCGCGGCCGTCGGCATGCCGGTGGTGATTTCCACCGGCGACAAGGACATTGCCCAGCTCGTCAACGAACACATCACGCTCATCAACACCATGAATGACAGCGTGCTCGATCGTGACGGCGTGATTGCCAAGTTTGGTGTGCCGCCCGAGCGCATTGTCGATTACCTCTCGCTGGTGGGTGACAGCGTCGACAATATTCCCGGGGTGTATGGTGTGGGGCCGAAAACTGCCGCGAAGTGGTTGCAGGAATTCGGTTCACTTGATGCACTGATCGCGAATGCCGACAGCATCAAGGGCAAGGCCGGCGAAAACCTGCGCAACGGACTCGCGGTGCTGCCACTGGCGCGCGAACTCGCCACCATCAAGTGTGATTGTGAGTTGCCGCTGACGCTGGACGACCTGCATCCCGGCAAGCCGGATCACGATGTGCTGCTGTACTGGACGGGTGAGCTTGATTTCCGCAGCTGGCACAACGAGTTGCTGAATGAAGGCGCCGGCACGGTGGTCGAGGCTCCGGCCGCCCCGGCCGAGGTGACCTATCACACGGTGGTGACGGAGCCTGATTTTGATGCGCTGCTGAAAAAACTCGGCACTGCCACCGTGTTTTGCGTCGACACGGAAACCACCAGCCTGGATTACATGCAGGCCGAAATTGTCGGCCTGTCCTTTGCGCTGCAGGCGGGCGAAGCCTGGTATGTGCCGGTCGGGCACGATTACATGGGGGCACCGGATCAGCTCGCCCGCGACACGGTGCTGGCCCGGCTGAAACCGTTGCTGGAAAATCCGGCGATCGGGAAAATCGGCCAGCATCTCAAGTACGACATGCATGTGCTGGAAAATTACGGGATCATCGTGCGCGGCGTGGTGTTCGATACCATGCTCGCTTCCTATGTGCTGGATGCCACGGCAACCCGTCACAACATGGATGACATGGCGGCCCATTACCTGGGCGTGAAAACCACCACGTTCGAAGAGATTGCCGGCAAGGGCGTGAAGCAGCTCACCTTCAACCAGGTTGAGCTGGAACGGGCGGCACATTACGCGGCGGAAGATGCCGACATCACCTTGCGCCTGCACGATGTACTGGCGCCGCAACTGGCGGCCGAGCCGAAACTCGAATCCGTGTTTCGTGATATCGAAATGCCGCTCGCCCCGATCCTGCAGGCGATGGAGCATCGTGGCGTGCTGATCGATACGGCGATGCTGGCGACACAAAGCCGTGAGCTTGGCGAGCGCATGCTGGCGCTGGAAAAAGAGGTCTACGCACTGGCCGGCCAGGAATTCAATCTGGGCTCGCCGAAACAGCTCGGCCATATCCTGTATGAAAAGCTCGGCATCCCGGCACCGAAAAAAACGGCGACGGGCCAGTATTCCACGGCAGAAGATGTGCTCGAACAGCTGGATCATCCCCTGCCCCGTCTGTTGCTGGAGCATCGCTCACTGTCCAAGCTGAAATCCACCTACACGGACAAGCTGCCGGAACTGCTCGACAGAAAAACCGGGCGCGTGCACACCTCGTATCATCAGGCGGTAGCGGCCACCGGACGTCTCTCGTCCAGTGATCCCAACCTGCAGAACATTCCGATCCGTACCGAGGCCGGGCGCAAGATCCGGCAGGCGTTCATCGCTCCCCCGGGCTATCTGCTGGTGGCCGCGGATTATTCGCAGATCGAATTGCGCATCATGGCGCATCTGTCCGGTGATGAAGGATTGCTCAATGCCTTCCGGCACGGCGAAGATGTGCACCGGGCCACGGCAGCAGAAGTCTTCGGGGTGCCGCTGGGCGAAGTGACGACGGATCAGCGCCGCAATGCCAAGGCCATCAACTTCGGCCTGATTTACGGCATGTCGGCGTTCGGTCTGGCCAAACAGCTCGGCATCGGGCGCAGCGAAGCGCAGAGTTATGTCGACATGTATTTCGCGCGCTATCCGGGCGTGAAGCAGTACATGGAAAGCATTCGCACGCAGGCGGCGCAAAACGGTTATGTCGAAACCTTTTTCGGACGCCGCCTGATGGTGCGCGACATCAATGCCAAGAATCCGGCGTTGCGCCAGGCGGCGGAACGTGCCGCCATCAATGCGCCCATGCAGGGCACGGCCGCCGACATCATCAAGCGCGCCATGATTACGGTGGAGGCCGCACTTACCCGTGAACACCGCGATGCCCGTCTCATCATGCAGGTACACGATGAACTGGTGCTGGAAGTGCGGGATGACCAGATTGCGGAAGTGACCGCGTTGCTGCGCGAACAGATGGCGGCAGCGGCGCAACTGTCCGTGCCGCTGCTGGTGGAGGTCGGTGCCGGCAAGAACTGGGACGAGGCACACTGAGCGCCATCATGATGCGTTCAGAAAACGGACAGTGAATGCTCAGGCGAGGCGGCTGTGCGCTTCCACCAGCAGTTCGGGTGCGGGCGGGTACTCCAGCCACTCGCCCAGCTTGTCGGCCAGCTCGACCAGACCGGTCAGCTTGAGTGCGGAAAAAAGCTGGGCGGTCGCGTTGAAGCCCTTCGCCTTCAGCTCCAGGCGAACCGCCTGCAGGACATTCAGTGCCGGGCCGCGATTGAACTTGTCGGCCTTGGTCAGTACACAGTGCACATCCAGGCCGTGACCCCGTGCCCACTCCAGCATGCTCACATCAAAGTCGGTAAGCGGGTGCCGGGCGTCCATGAGCAGGATCAGGCCACGCAGGCTGCCCCGGCCTTGCAGGTAAAAGCCCAGGTGCTTCTGCCATTCGCGCTTCATGTCCTTGGCGACCTTGGCATAGCCATAGCCGGGCAGATCGACCAGGCGCCGGGTTTCGTCCAGCGTAAAAAAGTTGATGAGCTGGGTACGGCCGGGCGTCTTGGAGGCGCGGGCCAGCTGTTTCTGGCGTGCCAGTGCATTGATGCAGCTGGACTTGCCGGCATTGGAGCGGCCGGCAAAGGCCACTTCCATGCCCATGTCGGCCGGGCAATGGGCCAGCGTCGGCGCGCTGGTCAGGAACTGGGCGCGTTCGGTCAGTTGCAGCACCGGATGCAGGGGGGCGGTCATGGGCTCGAGCCTGAAAAAGAATACCGCGCATTCTACGGGGCAGACGGGCCCGGGTCACGGCCATCCGGCATGTCTTTAATTAGCGTTTTCCGCGATGACAGCGGATTGCTTAGCGGGCGTCGTGGTATATAATCCGCCGGCTTGGCAGTTTAGCCATCCAGCTTGTGCGGTTAATCCGATTTCCAGCCCTCTTATCGCTGCCTGGCAGCGCCGGAGAACGCCATGAAGAAGTTCGCCCTTGCCGCCGCCCTTGCCGGCCTTTGTTTCGCCTCGGCCCAGGTTTCTGCGGATGCTATCGAAGCCAAGTACAACAAGGCTTGCGTTGCCTGCCATGGTTCCGGTGCTGCCGGTGCCCCGAAAAAGGGTGACAAGGCCGCGTGGGCACCCCGCCTGAAGCAGGGGGAGGCGACGCTGCTCAAGAACGTCAAGAACGGCATCCGTGCCATGCCGGCCAAGGGCCTGTGCATGGATTGCACCGACGCCGACTTCAAGGCGCTCATCAAGTACATGTCCAAGTAACCAGTAACACCGATACGGAATCCACCATGAAGAAGTTTCTCGCTGCTGCCGTAATGTCCGTAGGTCTGGTCTCGCTGGGCCATGCGGCTGCCATGCCCAAGGGCGATGCCACCGCTGGTGAAGCCAAGGCCGCTGCCTGCGCCGCCTGCCATGGTGCCGGTGGTGTCAGCATGGTTCCGGTCAACCCGAACCTCGCCGGTCAGGGTGCCCGCTACATCTACAAGCAGCTGCAGGACTTCAAGTCCGGCCGTCGTGCCAACCCCGTCATGATGGGCATGGCGCTGCCGCTGGCCGATCAGGACATGGCCGATCTGGCCGCGTATTTCTCGGCGCAGAAGGCAGTGGTCGGCAAGGCCAAGCCAGAGCTGGCCAAGCTGGGCGAGAAGATCTTCCGTGGCGGCAACAGCAAGACGGGTCTGGCTGCCTGTGCCGGCTGCCACAACCCGGCGGGCAAGGGCAATGCACTGGCCGGCTACCCGCGTGTAGGTGGCCAGCACGCTGACTACATCAAGGCGCAGCTGCAGACCTTCCGTGCCGCTGGCCGCAACGACAATGTCGCCGATCCGGCTGGCAAGCGTGCCAATGACGGCGCCAAGGCAGGCGAACAGGGCCCGATGCAGATGATTGCGGCGCGCATGTCGGATGCCGAAATCGAGGCTGTATCCAGCTATATCTCCGGCCTGTATTGATCAGGCAGGATTAATAAAAAAGGCGACCTCGGTCGCCTTTTTTATTGTTTATTGCAAGGATCGGCCTGAGTTCAGGTGCCGGCTCAGGTCGACGGTCTGATCTGGCCGGAAGCGCGTGATCTGAGTCAAAACTCCCGTCCAAAACAAGTAATACACTGCCCTCATGACATCTTGCCCCCGTTCCGGATTGCCTTCCTGGTGGCTGGCGCTGGCACTTCCTGTGCTGGCCCTGGTCTTGCCGGGCGTGTCTGCATCCGCAGATAGCGTCCCTGCCATCACCGCGACCGACACCCTTGCCAGCCTGCGCCAACAGCAGCGCTGGATGGAGCTACGCCTGGAGGCACGTGCCATCCTGGCTCAGGCACCCACCGACACCGATGCCCATGCGGCGCTGGTGGAGGCGCTCTGGCACGGCGGTGCGCTCACAGAGGCGCTGGCCGCGGCCGACAGGGCCCGCGCTGCCGGCGCCGATTCGGTGACGCTGCGCCTGGCGCAATCAAGCGCCCTCGCCCTGCGCGGACGCTGGGACGAGGTCGCGCGCCTGCTGGCCGCCGATGCCGATGCGCCCGACGCGGCACCGGAGACGCTGTGGCTCGCGGGCATGGCCTTGCGCGAACAGGGCCGGCTGGATGCCGCCCGGCGCTATTTCAACCGGTTTACGCAACAAGAACCCGTGGCAACGCGCGGCTGGCTGCAGCTGGCGCGCCTGGAACTGGATGACCGGCAGCCTGCCGCGGCGCAGGCCGCGCTCAACAAGCTGCCGGCGACCGCACGTAACAGCGACGCTGCCCTCTACCTGACGGCACGCTTGCAGGCTGATGCCGGGCAGGCGCAGGCGGCCGTGGCCACACTCACGCGCGCCCTTGAAAAGGCGCCGTTGCGCGCACGCCTGTACGTCC
>CAYGBB010000043.1:0-10788 GCA_964347985.1 uncultured Moraxellaceae bacterium | reverse complement strand
CTCCGCCAGCATGGCATCAAGTTCCTGCAGGGCATTGTCGAGCGTGCGACTTTCGCGGAAGACGATCTTGTAAGCCTTGCGCAACTTGCCGATGGTTTCCGGCGACCAGCCACGGCGACGCATACCTTCGAAATTCATCCCGTGTGCAGCCGCAGGATTGCCACCGACCATCACGTAGGCAGGGACATCCTTCACGATCAGGCTGCAACCGGATGCCATGGAGTACGAACTGATTCGGCAAAACTGGTGCACCCCGGTCATGCCGCCCAGAATCACGTTGTCACCAATATGCACATGCCCGGCAATACCACAGGTATTGGCAAAAATATTATTGCTGCCAATCACACAGTCATGCGCGACATGAACACCGACCATGAAAAGATTGTCGTTGCCAATGCTGGTGAGGCTCTCGTCCTGCACGGTACCACGGTGAATGGTGACGGATTCGCGAATCACATTGCCATCACCCACCACAAGGCGGGTTGGCTCGCCCTTGTACTTCTTGTCCTGACAATCCTCACCCACACTGGCGAACTGGAAAATCTGGTTGTTGGCGCCAATCCGGGTCGTTCCCTTGATGACCACATGCGAGGCAATCCGTGTCCCTGCGCCAATTACCACATCCGGTCCAATGATGCTGTAAGGACCGACTTCTACATCTGCAGCAAGTTCGGCACGGGAATCAACAATCGCAGTTGGATGGATCACGGGAACACCTCTAATTATTTTTTATACCAGCTGCTCGGCAACCAGGATATCCGCACTGGCTACCAGCTCACCATCGACCATCGCACGACAGGTAAACTTGTAGATATTAAGTTTTGATCCGGTAAATTCGGACTGCAACTCCAGGCGATCCCCTGGCACTACCTGGCGCTTGAAACGAACCTTGTCGACGCCGGCAAACAGATAGATGAAACCATCTGCCGGACGCTTGCCGGTTGTATAAAATCCAAGGATGCCCGACAGCTGCGCCATGGCCTCCAGAATCAGTACACCGGGCATGACCGGATTTCCCGGGAAGTGCCCGTTAAAGAACTCCTCATTAGCGGTCACATTCTTGAAGCCGTTTATGGATTTGCCAGCCTGCACTTCCGTGACCCTGTCTACCATCAGAAAAGGATAGCGTTGCGGCAGAAACTGGCGAATCTCCTGAACATCCATCATGGTCGTACTTTCCTCAGGTCACTCGGATAGCTTGCTCTGGGGGACAGCGCGTCCTGCGCGCCCCACGAGGTTGCTATTGTAGGGATTCACGGGCCTCACGTAGAGGCTTGATTTTGAGAATAAAAGAGGGTTCAGACAGGGTCTGCTGGTGGCGAGAGCCGGGCAACCACCGCCTCAAGCTCGCGCACGCGCTTTGCCATATCGTCCAGACCGCGGAGTCTTACCGCCGTCTTGCGCCAGCTCAAGGTCGGTTCCATGCCGGTTCCCGATGAATAGGAGCCCGGGACAGTAATCGACTTGGTGACCATGGTCATGCCGGTAAACTGCACCTTGTCACAAATTTCCAGATGCCCCGCCACACCCACCCCACCCGCCAACACGCAGTAGGCCCCGATATGGGTACTCCCGGCGATGCCGACACAGCCGGCAATGGCCGTAAAGGCGCCAATCACCACGTTATGGGCAATATGCACCTGATTATCAATGATCACACCCTGGTGAATGACCGTATCCTCCAGCGCCCCGCGGTCAATCGTGGTACTGCCACCGATATCCACGTCATCATGAATCACGACGCGACCGATCTGGGCGATCTTTTCCCAGCGTCCCGCATCGTTAGCGAAGCCGAAACCATCGCTGCCGATAATGGCACCAGAGTGGATATTGACACGATCACCCAGCACACAGTCGTGGTAAATCACGGCATTGGCGCGAATCCGGCAATCCCGCCCGATACGGCTGCGCGCCTGGATGACGGCACCAGCTTCGACAATGGACCCCGGCCCGATCTCGACATCATCAGCAATAACCGCATTTGGCCCGACAGCCACGCTGGCGTCGATCCGTGCTGTCGCACTGACCACGGCCGACTCATGAATGCCTGCGGCAGGTCTCGGGGTACGATCAAAGAGCCGGGCAACACGGGCATAGGCCAGATAGGGATTGGCCAATAACAGCGCATTCCCGTCGTAGCCTTCCGCATCCGCAGGACGCAGCAACACGGCACCCGCACGGGTACGCTGCAGCTCGTCCGCATAACGCGGACTGGTCAGAAAGCTGATTTGCTCCGGACCTGCAGATGAAAGCGTATACACGCCGTGAATCCGGTACGCCGGATCACCGCGCAACTCTGCTCCCAGCATGCTGGCCAACTCGGCCAGGGTCCAACCCGTCACATCAGTCACAACCAGTCCTCGTCACTTACTTGGCTGCGTTCAGCTTTTCGGTAATCTTGCGGGTGATGTCTGCTGCCGGATCGGCAAAAATCACATTCTTCTTTTCGATGATGATGTCGTAACCACCCGCCTTGCGCAGCTCATCAATCACGGTCTCCATCTTCGGAACCATGCGCTGCAACAACTCGCCCTGGACTTCCTGGCTGCGTTTCTGCACCGTTTCTGCCAGATTGCGATATTCGCTCAGCTTGCTTTCTGCCTGCTTCTGCATGTTCTTCTTGTCGGTTTCGCTCAATACCGAGGCATCCTTCTGGAAACGCTCCTCGATAACCTTGACCTCTTTGCGAATCGCGTCCATCCGGTCCCGCTGCGGCTTGAGCTCACCCTGCAGTTTCTCAATGGCTTTCTTGGCTACATCAGTCGCCATCAGGGCGGCCTGGCTGTCCGCCACCACTACCTTGGCCTCAGCCACCACAGAGCCGGACATCAGGCCGACAATCAGACCAGTTACAATCAGAGCATGACGCATGAAGATATTCCCCGTTTTTATCAGGCCATCCGGCCCTGTTGTTGAATTTTCTGCCAGTCCGGATCAGAAACCCTGACCAATGGTGAACTGGAAAACCTGTGTATCATCACCCGGCTGCTTGTTCATCGGCCGGGAGAGACTGAAACTCAGCGGACCGATCGCCGTCAACCACGAAAGGTTGATGCCTGCACTGTAACGCAGCAGCGAAAGGTCAAGATCATAACCCGGCACTTCGGTGTCATAGGCATTACCGGCATCGACAAACAGCACCGTACGCAGCTGCCGGTTACCGGCCGCAAACGGTGTCGGCACGATCAGCTCGGCACCACCCTCAATCAGGATATTCCCCCCGACAACTTCAGGGTCCGGATCACCTGTCAGACACAGGGTGATCGTACAGCTCTTGGCACCCAGGGTATTGTCGCTGTAACCGCGCACCGAGCCAAAGCCGCCCGCAAAATAGTTCTTGTAGAACGGCAGGCGACTGGTGTCGCCATAGCTGTCACCGTAACCCAGGCTGGTATGCAAACGCACTACCCATGGATTGCCCAGCGGAATGAACAACTGGCCGTTATAGCTCAGCTTGTAAAAGGTCAGATCACTGCCTGGCATGGCAAACTCGGCACCCACCGACTGGGACGCACCCCGATCTGCAAACATGCCGCGATTAAGGGTATTCCGCCCCCATGACAGTGAGCCGGTGTAATTCAGGTAGCGATCACCCTCTACCGCCACAAAGTCACTCACCAGCTTTGATGCCAGCGAGCCGATAGTGATGTCGGTCTTGTCGACGCCAACGGAAAAATTGATCGACTCATTCTCGTCAATCGGGTAGCCGAAACTCAGATTGCCACCCATTGTATTGGTCGTATATTGGCTTACGTTGCGCGAGTCCAGCTTGGTTTCCCGATAAAACAGGTTATAACCACGGCTGACACCATCCAGCGTAAAATACGGATCCACAAACGACATGTTATATGAGTCTTGCGTCTCCGAATGGTTCAGGGCAATCGAGAAACGGTTGCCGGTTCCCATGAAGTTGGTCTGACTGACATTGGCACTGAAAATCATGCCGGCGCCCTGCGAGAAACCGATGCTGGCGCCAATGGTTCCGGACGGTTGTTCCTTCACGCCAACATTCACATCCACCTGATCCGCCACTCCCGGCACGCGAGGTGTATCCAGCGTCACTTCCTCGAAAAACCCGAGGCGCTGCAGACGCAGCTTGGACAAATCCAGCTTTTCGCTGGAGGCCAGTGCCCCTTCAAACTGGCGCATCTCGCGGCGCAGGACATGATCATCCGTTTTCAGATTGCCATTGAAATTGATGCGCCGCACATAGGCCTGCTTGCCAGGATTCACATAAAACGTGACATCCGCCACACGCGTTTCATTGTGAATCTCTGGAACCCCGTTCACTTCGGCAAAGATGTAGCCATCATTACCCAGGCGTCGCGTCATGAGTTTGGTGGTACTTGTAATGCCGACCTGACTGAACGTGCCATCCTTG
This sequence comes from uncultured Moraxellaceae bacterium, assembly GCA_964347985.1. Lineage (GTDB taxonomy): Bacteria > Pseudomonadota > Gammaproteobacteria > Pseudomonadales > Moraxellaceae > UBA2031. Next base: position 6,407 of record CAYGBB010000043.1, on the reverse strand, counting down.
CGAATCAGCAACAAGCGCTTGAGGATGTCCTCATCTACAGGCAGCTCGCCCGCAATCTTGATCTCGCCAAACTTGAACTGGTCCCCTTCACTGAGATTGATATCAATGAAGACATCCTTCTTGTCCGGCGTCAGCGTGACCTGGGTCGAATTGACCGTGAAGTTCACATACCCGCGATCCATGTAATAGGAGCGCAGCCGTTCAAGATCGCCCGTCAGCTTCTCGCGGGAATACTTGTCGTCGTTCTTGTAAAAGGATGTGAAGTGCGTGGTGCGCAACTCGAAGGCGTCGCGCAACATCCCGTCATCAAACACCTTGTTGCCGACAAAATTGATGCCCCGGATTTTCGCGGCACTGCCTTCGTCGATCTGGATATCCAGCGCCACCCGGTTACGGGGCTTGGGCTTGGCATCCACGGTGATTTTCGCCGCATAGCGTCCCTGGGCAATGTATTGCCGCTCCAGTTCACGCTTGACGTGATCCAGCACCGAGCGCTGGAACACCATGCCCTCCGCCAGACCCGCCGACTTCAGGCCCTTGAGCAGGTTGTCCTTGTCGATGGACTTGTTGCCCTTGATGTCCAGGCTGATGATGGCGGGGCGCTCGGTGAGGCGAATGACCAGCACATCGCCGTCACGCCCGATCTGGACATCCTCGAAATTACCGGTCTTGAACAGTGCCCGCAGAGACTCGGCCACCCGGGCCTCATCCGCACGATCACCCGCGCTGAGTGGCAGTACGCCATACACACTGGCCGCCGACAGGCGTGCCAGCCCCTCAAGGCGAATATCCTGAATTACGAAGCTCTCGTCAGCCTGTGCCGTTACTGCGACACAACCCACCACGACAGCCGCCGGCCACAAGGGCCGGTGCCGGAAAAAACTCATGAGATAAAAAACCTTGCGCTCACAGGCGACTCAAATCATTGAATATGGCCAACAGCATCAGGCTCATCATCATGGCAACCCCGATACGCAAACCCAGCATCTGCACCCGCTCTGACAGCGGACGTCCCGTAATTCCTTCGATCGCGTGATAAACCAGATGACCACCATCCAGCACCGGGATCGGCAACAGGTTAAGCACACCCAGACTGACACTCAGCAGTGCCATGAATCCCAGCAGCGCCTCCCAGCCCAGTGAGGCGGACTGGCCGGCGACTTTAGCAATCGTAATGGGACCACTCAAGTTATCGACACTGATCAGGCCCCGCAGCATCTTGCCCATCGACTCCAGCGTAAACACAATCAGCTTGCCGGTCTTGGCAACCGCTGCAACAGCCGCGTCGACAGGTCCGTACTGAATCGTCTGACGGTAGGCTGCGGGCACATCATAGGACTGGTCCTTAAGGGCGATACCCAGCTTGCCCCGCACAATCCCGCTTCGGTCTTTTTCGGCGGTCGGCGTCAGCGCCAGCTGCACCCGCTCGTTACCGCGCTGCACTTCCACCGCTACCGGTAGTTCAGGCCGCATCCTGACCACATCCACAAAATCCTGCCAGATGGCGACAGGGCGACCATCCACCGAGAGCACGCGATCACCTGCTTTAAGCCCTTGCCGCTCTCCGGCACCACCTGCCACCACTTCACCGATGACCGGCTCAAAGAGGGGCTGCCAGGGAGTGAAACCTGCTTCCCGGAAAGGATCGACATCACTCCCTCCCAGAAAATGCTCGAGCTTGAGCAAATGATCCTGGCTGCCACTGGTCGCCCCTGCAGCCCGTATCGACACGCGTAACTGACCCGACTCACCCATGCGGTCAATGAGGGCGTAATTAATGGCCTCCCAGTCCGTCACCGGCTGACCATCAATGGCCACGATTTCGTCACCCGGATGCAGTCCGGCCATGGCAGCCGGAGAGTCCGGCAGTACGCGGCCAACAACCGTCCGCAGCGTCTCGGTCGGCTGCAGGAACAGGATCCAGTAGAGAAAAACCGCAAAAAGAAGATTGATCAGGGGGCCTGCAGCAACAATGGCCATGCGCGCCCAGACCGGCTGATTATTAAAGGCGCGGGGGATATCTTCAGGGGGGATTTCACCTTCGCGCTCATCCGCCATGCGCACAAAACCGCCGAGCGGAACCGCAGCAACCTGGAACTGGGTACCGTGACGATCCTTCCACTTCAGAAGGGCCGGACCAAAACCGATGGAGAAGGTAATGACCTTCACGCCAACCCGGCGCGCCACCCAGAAATGACCAAACTCATGGATGGCAATCAGGGGGCCGAGAACGATAATTGCTGCCAGCACCATCAATACAACAGAATTCATTGCCTCACCCTCAAACTGACACCGGCAACAGCCGGGAGGCGTGCGCACGTGCTGCACGATCTGCGTCAAGGATTGTGGCCAGCTCGTCAGCGGCCATCATTGGCAATTCTGTAAGTGTGCGTTCGATCAGGACGGGAATATCGGTGAATCCCAGCCGTCCGTCGAGAAAGGCTGCCACGGCCACCTCATTCGCGGCATTGAGCATGGCCGGGGCCGTGCCGCCCGCCTGCATGGCCTCGCGCGCCAGACGCAGGCAGGGGAAACGCCGTTCATCCGGCGCCTCGAAATTCAGGCTGCCCGTGGTAAACAACTCCAGCGCAGAGACACCCGCAGGCACGCGATCCGGCCAGGCCAGGCCCAACGCAATCGGGGTACGCATGTCGGGATTACCCAACTGGGCCAGGGTGGAACCATCCACGTACTGCACCAGCGAATGCACGATGCTCTCGGGGTGAACCACGACCTGCACGTGATCAGGAGTGGTACCAAACAGCCAGCAGGCCTCGATCAGCTCCAGCCCCTTGTTCATCAATGTAGCCGAATCCACTGATATCTTGCGCCCCATGGACCATTTGGGATGCTTCACGGCCTGCTCAGGCGTGGCGGCCTGCATCTGTTCAAAGGTCCAGTTACGAAAAGGACCGCCAGAAGCAGTCAACAGCAGACGCTCGACCCCCACCCTGACCAGGCCACGACGGAAATCCGTGGGTAAGCACTGAAAGATGGCGTTGTGCTCGGAATCGATAGGCAACAGTGCCGAACCGCTGCGTTCCACCTCGCGCATGAACAAGGCCCCGGACATCACCAGGGCCTCCTTGTTGGCCAGCAGGATGCGCTTGCCGGCCTTCACCGCAGCCAGCGTCGGCAACAACCCTGCCGCGCCGACAATGGCCGCCATGACCGCATCGGCCTCGGCGGCGGCAGCCACCTGACAGAGCGCCTCGGGACCATGCAGGATGCTGATGCGCTGCCCTGACAACAACGACTGCAGCCGCAAGGCATCCGCCGCCGTGCCCACCACGGCAACCTCAGGCTGATGCAGACGGCACAGCAGGGCCAGCTCATCGACGCGACTGTGTGCCGTCAGGGCAAACACCCGGTAACGCTCGGGGTGCCGGGCAATCACATCGAGCGTACTGGCGCCGATTGACCCGGTCGCACCCAGCAGGGTGATGCGCTGTACGGCCATCAGAATCCGCCCGCCAACCACCAGCCGAGCGCAAACACTGGAGCGGCTGCGGTCAGGCTGTCTATGCGGTCCAGCGCACCACCGTGTCCCGGAAAGATGTTGCCGGAGTCCTTGATGCCGGCGTGCCGCTTGGTCATCGACTCGAACAGGTCCCCCAGCACCGACGCCAGGGTGGCAAGCAGGGCCAGCCCCATGAAGGCCACCAGACGCATGCCCGCTATATCACGCCAGACCGCCACCGCAAGCGCCAGGGCCAGTGCCACTACCAACCCGCCAATCATGCCCTCGATGGTCTTGCCCGGACTGACTGCTGGTGCCAGTTTGTTTTTACCCAGAGCGCGACCGGCAAAATACGCGCCAGTATCCGCCCCCCAGACCAGGCCAAAAACAAACATGAGCCACCAGGGCGACATGGCATGCAAACTGGTCAACGCCAGCCAGGCCGGCAACAACAACACCAGCCCTACGGGTGCCAGCAACCATGGTCGGGCCCACAGCAACACATTGCCGGGATACCCCATCACAAGGCGGAGGGCAAACAGCCAGAAAACCACACTCGACAGATAAAGTACCGGCTTGAGATGCGCCAGTGCAGGCAACTGCATGGCCACAAGCAGGCAAGCCAGCACCACCACATACGTGGCTCGAAGAGACATTGCCTCCCAGCCCATGAGGCGAGTCCACTCCCAGGCCCCGACAATCACTATTGCGCCGGCAAAGGCAGCAAAGGCCGTCGCATCAGGTGCAAAAAACACACACCAGATGACAACCGGCACCAGCGTCAGTGCGGTGATCACCCGCTGGACAAGCTCTTTAGTCATGGCGCGATCCCTCGACCTGCTCCGAGGTCCGGCCAAAACGACGTTGCCGGCTGGCATAAACCGTCAAGGCACGATCCAGCTCTACCGCATCAAAATCCGGCCAGAGCACATCGGTAAAATGAAATTCGGCGTAGGCGGTTTGCCACAACAGGAAATTGGATATGCGCATTTCGCCACCAGTACGGATCATCAGATCCACCGGCGGGAGATCTGCCATCTGGACATGCCGCCCCATTTCCTGTGGTGTGATGTCATCCAGGGACAGTCGCCCCGCCTGCACCTCTTCCGCGATACAGCGAGCAGCATGCGCCATGTCCCACTGCCCGCCATAATTCACGGCAATCACCAGCGTCATGCGCGTGTTGCCGGCGGTCAGCTTCACCGCTGCCGCCATCCCCTGCTGCAGGGCCGGGCTGAAACCGGCCAGGTCACCGATAAAGCGCAGCCGGATGCCATTCTCGTGAAGCTCAATCACTTTCCGGGTGAGCGCCTCCAGGAACAATGACATCAGGGCAGCCACTTCCTGTTCGGGCCGCCGCCAGTTCTCACTCGAAAAGGCAAACAGGGTCAGCACTTCGATTTTCGAGCGGATGGCGTGCTCCACCAGACGACGCACGGCTGCCTCACCGGCACGGTGACCTTCCGTACCCGGCAAGCCGCGCTTTTTGGCCCAGCGATTGTTGCCATCCATGATGATGGCCACATGCGTCGGTCGACCGTCAGTCGCCGAGCCGATATCCGGTGCCGCACTCTCGATCACGATTGGCGTCCCCATCAGACCTGCATCAGGTCCTGTTCTTTCGACGCCAGCATGCGGTCAACTTCACCCACATACTTGTCAGTCAGCTTCTGTACATCATCGTTGCCCTTGCGCTCTTCATCTTCGGAGATTTCCTTTTCCTTCAGGAGTTCCTTGATGTCCGCCAGAATGTCGCGACGGATGTTGCGGAGGGCAACACGGGCATTTTCCGCTTCGGCACGCGCGACTTTCTGCATGTCGCGACGGGTTTCTTCGGTCAGCGCCGGCAGCGGCACGCGGATCACGTCACCGGATACCGGATTCAGGCCCAGGTCCGCCATGCGAATGGCCTTGTCGATCGCACCAATCATGGTGCGCTCATAGGGCTGCACGATCAGCGTACGGGAATCTTCCACGCCGACGTTGGCTACCTGCGCCAACGGGGTATCAGCACCGTAATACGGAACCATCACATCCTTGAGGATGGCAGGACTGGCACGACCGGTACGCACCTTGGAAAACCCCTGCTCAAGGGACTCCAGGGTCTTTTTCATGCGGACTTCGCCGTCTTTTTTCAGATCGTTGATCATGAAGGTCTCCAGCAGTCGAGCGCGCCTTAGCGCGGATCGTTTTCGATCAGCGTGCCTTCCGACTCGCCAACCATGAGATTGAGTAGTGCCCCGGCCTTGTTCATGTTGAACACGCGCAGCGGCATACGGTGATCACGGCACAGGCAGATGGCGGTGAGATCCATCACACCCAGCTTCTTGTCGAGGACTTCGTCGAAGGTCAGGAAGTCGTACTTGATGGCCGTGGGATCTTTCACCGGATCGGCATTGTAGACCCCGTCCACCTTGGTGGCCTTGAGCACGAGATCGGCATTGATCTCGATACCACGCAGGCAGGCTGCCGTGTCCGTCGTGAAAAACGGATTACCGGTACCTGCGACAAAAATCAGTACATCACCGCTTTGCAGATAACGGACGGCAGCACGACGGTCGTAATGATCCACCACCCCGCTCATGGGAATGGCCGACATCAGTCGGGTCTTGATGTTGTTGCGCTCCAGGGCATCGCGCATGGCAATCCCGTTCATCACGGTTGCCAGCATTCCCATGTGATCGCCAGCAACACGGTCCAGGCCGGCCGCCTGCAGGGACGCTCCCCGGAACAGGTTGCCACCACCCACCACGATGCCGATCTGGACACCGATACCGACCAACTGGCCAATCTCCAGTGCCAGACGGGACAAAACCCTGGAATCAATACCACCATCTGCATCGCCGGCCAGTGCCTCACCGGATAATTTGAGCAGGATACGCTTGTGTGCGGGGTTACGATCGGCCATGGCGTCCTCGGTCATTTTCCTGAAAGCAGCCTTCAGGGC
>CAYGBB010000042.1:0-10821 GCA_964347985.1 uncultured Moraxellaceae bacterium | reverse complement strand
TCGGACGTCTGCTTGCCCTTGACCGCCGTGTCCCACGACTGATACTGCCTGCCGCAATGCCGCCACTTCCTCCGGCCGCCATGGACGTAATCAGTGACCGGCTGCCCGCCGCCCCGCCGTTATTGGGTCCTCCGCCAGTGGCACGTCCCGCATTGCTGACACGGGCATCCGCCCCCAGTTCCGATGGCGCCGCATCATCAATCAGATCCGAAAAGCTGTCCTTGAACGCCAGCACACCCTTGGTCTCCGCCCTGGCACGGGCCTGCTGCACTTCGACCGGCGTCGTCTGCGCCACCTTGGTCTCCCTGGGCTTGGTCTCCTCCTGCTTGGCCGTCTTGGTTTCTTCCGGCTTGTCCTTCTGGACCTCCTTCACTTTTTCCGGCGGCTTCGGTGGCACTTTTTTCTTGACCAGTTGCGCCAGTCGATCCGGCACCACGACCACCCTGTTCTTGTCGGGCGGCGGCAGCTTCCAGATCAGGGGAATCCCGCCAAAGACAAACATGAACAACAGCGACAACAATACGATCTTGCGGAAGCGACGACGATCCTCTTCCTGCGGCGACCAGGGCATCACTGCCGGGCGGAAGGGAAGCTGACGCGCCTCACGTTCGACGACAAACTCGAACCTGACACTCTCCTCGCGCTCTTTTACCTCGGCAAGATCGTACCGAAGATCCCCGGCCTGCTCCTGCAGACTGCCGATTTCGGACAGCAACGACGCACGAGCCTGCTCGACCTGCGCGACCTTGCCAGAGAAATCCGCCACCACGGCACGAGCCCGCTGCAGCTGTGACGCGCGCACCTCAGCGCCCTGTGCCTCACCCCAGAACAGGGGTGCCGCACCGAGCTCCTCCAACTTGTCCAGGGAATCGCAGACACGCTCCAGCAAGTCGTACTGCTGGCGCTGACCCGACAACCCATCAAGCTCGCCATCAAGCTCCCGCAGCTTCACCTCAAGACCGGCGACAGTTTCGCCGACCTTGCTTATCTGCTCGCCAAGAGCCTGTTGCCGATCTGCAAATGATGTATTCACAAAATCACGCCAGTCCGTAAATTATTTCTGATTAACCGCCAGCGAAACCTTGGTAAAACCGGCGGCTGTACAGGAGGCCATAACGCGCTTGAGAACCTTGAAGTGAACCGTGCGATGCCCCATGACGGTGACTTCGGCACGATTGGACTCAGACTCTTCATTGATGCCGATACCGCTGCCCTTGATCTGCACCATGCGCTCACGAATCGCTTCAATCACATCATCTTCACTGGCCATCACATCGGCCACGGTGGCCACGACCACCCCCTGGACGGACACCTCGTCGTTACTGACCGTCACCACCAGGGTGTCACGCGGCTTGACCATCACCACCGAGTCCGGCAGCTTGATATTCTTGGGCGGCTCCAGCACCGTTCCCGCGGACTGGTTCACCAGCAGGTACAGCACCAGAATGGTGAATACATCCATCAGCGACGTCAGGCTCAGGCTCACCACGCGGTTGTGCCGGGACCTGGCCATGCGCTTCATGCGTCGCGTATCTTTCATGGGGTATCCCCTATCGATATCTCCGGGAACAACACCACATCCTGTGCGACCTTCTGCCCTGTCGCCGTGACACTCATGACCTTCACTGCATCCATGACGCTGATCATGTCGCTGTACTCGATATCCGGCTCCAGCAGGACGGTAATGTCTTCCTTGTCCGGGTGCTCCGACTTGAGCTGACCCAGCTCCTCGGACAACCGCGTCAGCGTGTACTTGCCGTCTTGCTTCGGCAGTGTCGTGGTGATGACCTTGCCATCGCCGATTTCAAGACCGGTCTTGCGCACCATGACCTCGATGATGACCAGTGGCTTGTCAGGCGTTGCCCCGCCCGCCAGCTGCGAAGGCAGGGTCAGCTCCTGGATGTTGACCTGGGAAAATACCGCCGTCGCAAGCAGAAACGGGATGAGCACCACCATCAGATTGAGAAAGGTGGTTACATCGAGCTCTTGCTGCTCATGCTCTTTTCTGTAGTGGCGTCTTCTGGACATGCTTAATTCATCTGGTGATTGCGCTTGGCCATACCGGTGATGTAATTCAGCGTCTTCACTGAAATCATCTCCAGGCTATTCACAATGCCGCCCGCCTTGGAGCCGATAAAGGAGTAGCAAATGAGCAAGGGAATAGCGACGATCAGCCCGAACGCTGTCGTATTCATGGCCACTGCAATAGAGGCGGACAACAGGTCAGCCTTCTCGGCAGGATTGGCATGTGCCACCGCATCGAATGCCGAAATCAGACCCACAATGGTTCCCAGCAGCCCGATCAGCGTGGCCAGGTTGGCAAAAAGCCCGATATAGGGAGTTCGTGCTTCCAGCTGGGGAATGATTTCCATCATCGCCTCCTCCATGGCGATTTCAATATCGTCGCGGCGCCGGACCGTGCCTTGGCGCTCCAACCCCATCGACAACAGATTGCTCACCGCCGACTTGTCATTGGCCACCATCTCGCGGGCCTGCTCGAAGTTACCCTCCGCCAGGAACGGATGAATTTTCGCCCACATCAGGCGGTTTTCCCGCTCCACCAGCTTGAGCTTGATAAAACGCTCGATGGTGATCGCCACCCCGATCGTTCCCACCACCAGAATCGGGTACATCCAGAACCCGCCCTCAACAAAGAACTTCACGATATTATTTATGGTGTTCACTACATCTTCCTCAAATAAAACCAGGCAAAGAATTCAGTTATTCGGGACTGCTTATCTTGTAGAAATCCAGTTCCCGGCTAAAAACCGTTTTATCTACAGGCGACATGTCATCATCCAGCAAGCTGGACGCCAGGTCTTTCTTGACGCCAATTTCAGAGCTTTTCCACGGAACGATATACAGTGATTTAGGTGCATCGTTATTCCCCAGAATCGACATGCCCGTCACCACTTTTGGCCCACCATCACCTTTTTCTTCCGCCGCCACCGGCAATGGAAGCATCGACATGATGAGGAGCGAAACAAACAACCTGCTCATGACAACACCCTATTTCCGGCCAAGCCGCCCCTCGACATCCGCTATCCATATTTTTGCGGTCTTGTCTTCGGGAACCGCACTGCTGTAAGCGACATAACTCTTCAATGCACACTCGTAGTCCCGCACATAAAGATCGCAAAGAATGCCAAGATTCCGGTGTGCCAATGCAAAATTCGGGTACTTCTGCAGCGTTTTCTCAAACACGGCCCTCGCCTCTACAAAACGTCCCGACTTTCGATAGAGCAGGCCCAGTTCGTTATTGGCCACCGGATTATCCGGCTCCATGGCAAGTGCCGATTTCAGACTGCTCTCTGCCTTCTCGATATTTCCGATTCTGGAGTGCGCGATAGCCAGATTAATCAACGGCACCGTATTGGTCTGTGACTTGGTTACCACTCCCTCCAAAACATCAATCCCTTTCTGATAGTCACCCGACTTCATCAGTGCCATGGCGTCATCAAACTGTTTTTTCACATCGGCAGAAACTGATGGCTTTACGTTTTCTTTCAACGTTTCAACCTCACGCACAGGAGTGGCCGAACAACCATGCAAGGCCAGCGCTACCACGCAGTGCAGGAGAACTGTCAATGTTCGGGATTTTCTTGTGCCGATCATGGTCTGCCCCATTTTTCCGACTGCATGACTAAACCCCCTCCGCAGTTGCTGACGGACCTGCGACTTCACCAACACCCTCTGGCGGTGATGCCGTCTCCACAGCATCGACGGCCCCGGACGATTGATTTTCCGCTGATGGCGTAACCACCGCCGGCACCGGCACAACCGGCGCCGGATCCGTCAACGACTGATAGCCCGTGACATCCATTGACTCGATGAAGCCGCTGCTTTCTTCAAACTTTGCGTAGCGCCCCGGCATGATCGTTGCCAGACGCGCAAGGCTCTTCTCGATCCAGGGGTTGTACACACCCACATCCATCAGCCTGAGATTCTTCTCATGAATCTGGATGGACTTTTCTTCGAAGGGATAAGACTGCTCGTCCAGCGCCTCTTCATACTGTTCCGCCTCCAGCTCATCAAGATCCCTGGGCCGCTCCGATTTCTTGAGCGACTCGCTGAAATTGAAATAGGCCTCGGCGATGTAATAGGTGGCCGCCGCCGTGACATCACCCACCTCGTAGCCCACGAGCTTCCCGAAGGCATCATTGGCCGCCTTCATCGCGGCTTTCTTCTTCTTCAGGCTCTTGTCAAACGGCTGCAGCAGCTGGATGTCGGCAAACTGGGCATAGAGCGGCTCCGTCAGCACCAGCGCCGATACCGCCCCGAGATAACGGGTGCGATCAGTGCGTCCGGCGCCGGCCCTGGCATCAGCATCGACGATCTGCTGCAACTCCTTGAGGTAGGCATCCTTGTCGTTGCGCGCTTTCAGGATGTCGGCAATCTTGTTGCGCGTCTCGACCACCATCTCAACCGGCTGCGGGAAATAACCGATAAAGCGGCGGTAAACCTGCAATCCCTTGTTCTGGTCACCCGCCTTCAGGTAAAGCTCTGCCGCCAGCAACAGGGCTTCACGGCGTATGGCTTCATCCTTTGTTTCCGTTTCTATGCGTTCGTATTCCGCCGCGGCCAATGCCAGCTTGCCCGCCTCCTGATACACAAGGGCGATCTTGCGCGTGACATCCGCCTGCAACTTGTGTCCCGGATAACGGCTTCTGAACGCCAGCAACACCTCGGCCGCCCGATCCCAGTCCTTGAGCTGGATCAGCGCAGCGGCCCCGTCATAATCTGCCGTCGCACGAATCCTGGCGTCCGGTGCAACGCGCCCCACGCGCAGGAAGTGCTCCGCCGCCATCCGGTAATCCGCTGCTGCATTGGCCTGCTCACCCTGCTTGTAAATCGACGCCGCCAGATTTTCGACGATCTCTTCACGCGACTTGTCGTCCGCCGCCGTGAGTTGCAGCACGCCCAGATAGGCTTCTTCGGCGTGCGTGTACTGATTCAACTCGAATGAAGAATGCGCCACCACCAGCCAGGCCGCACGCCGCAGGGGCTGATCGGCATTGGGGAAATTCGCAATCATCTTGCGGCCGGTTGTCGCCGCAAACTCGTACTCCTTCATGCCATAGATATCTTCCAGGGCCGCACCCATCACCAGGGCGGCTTTTTCATGTTGCATGAAGGCATCAGCAAAGCGCAGCGAACTGCGGATGACGGCCCTCTTTACCGTTTCCTTGTCAGGCTCTGCTGCGACAGCAAGGTTTTCACGATGTGCATAGACGGCGGCATAGCCAGCTCCTGCCGATTTTTCATGCAGGGGATAGTCATAGGCGGTCGTCTCATACGCCAGTGCCGCCAGCCCAAAGTCCTTGTTTTCCAGCAACAGGTCGGCGAGTTGATAGTTGATGGCCGGCGACTCGACATCCTTCGGGAAAGACTCCAGATATTCGTGATACCAGTGACTGGCCTCCCGGAAGTTTTCCGGCCGGTCCTTTTCCAGCGTCTTCTCCTGATAGAGCGCATGGAAGTGGTTAGCCAGTTCCTTCAGGTTCGCCTTCAGGTAGCCCAGCACATCGGGGTATGCCGTCACATCAAAATGCGTCCAGTACGCCGACTTGAGTCCGTAGCTGGTCGCGAATTCCTTGTTGGCATCAATGACCAGACGCGGGAATCCGCCCCGCTTGTAGATATCAATGACACGCATGTCAAAATGCGGCGCCACCTTGTGATAGGGATTGCGTTTGACGAAGGCCTTGTACGAAGCCGCCGCATCGGCATACCGGCGCTTCTCCAGATAGTGCTCGCCCAGATTGCTGTAGATATCGACTTCGTAGCTGCGCTTGCCCTTCCTGTCGAAATAATCAACCACTGCATCCGGCCCGCCGAGCGCAGAGAAACTCAGGCTGATGACCCGATAGGTGTCTTCAATTCGTTTCTGCTCGAATTCGTTGGTCTGGTTGCTGAAGTCGTATCCGGTCTTTACCTTGTGATCCAGCAAGGCCACAAACTGATGCAGACCCTCTTCATGCATTTCCTGCTTGTAGAAGGTCCAGCCCAGCTTGTAGAGCGCGATTTCATAGAAGGTCGAGTGATCACCCGTCTGCACGATGGCGGCGTAGGCGCTTTCTGCATCCCGGAATTTCTTGCGGGTGAAGTAGTACTCGCCGCGCCGGAAATGGATTTCATCGGCATAGCGTGAGGCCGGATAGTCCTTGACGATCCGGTTCATGACATTCATGGCTTCATCGACATCGCCCAGTTCTTCATACGCGCGCGACATCTGGTAGAGCACCTGGTCATTGCGCTCATACAGCGGGTACTGCTCCAGCAACTGCTTGTACAGCGCAATCGCCTCGGTCGCACCGGTATTGCTGAGGTCATCCGTCTCCCCCGGCAACGGTGCCGCGCCGGCACTGGCCGTCGACGCGATAGCCCCCGACTGGCTGGCACGCTGCTCGAACTCTTTGGTCGACTCGCCGCCGATATCCGCAATCACCCCTGCCTTGCCAGCAGGTTCTGCGGTGACGGCAGCGCCGGCCGCCAGCGGCGCAACAGGCGGCCGCTCCATGCTTGCTGCCGCGGGCAGGGACCGGCTGGCACTGCCAGCGACCCCGCCCTCGACAACGCCATACTCCTTCTCGATCTTGAGATCCGCCAGACGGCGGATGGCCTCGGGCGTCATGGCAGACACCGGCGTTTCCGCCAGAAACTTCTGATACCCCTGCATCGCTTTCTCGATGCCGCCCTCTATCTTTTCATCCGCCAGTTCCATCCTGACTTTTTTCAACTGGCCAATGGTGCCGTTGTCCAGATTGGCGGCACAGGACGCAAGAAAAATCGAGGTCCCGAGCAGGGCAAAGCGCTGAAGACTCATTTTGTCTTGCTCTCCCCGGCCTGCTGCGCCTTGATTGCCCGGTCATAACTTTCTGCCATGGCAAATCGTGCCTGCACCTGGTAATCCTCAAGACGGGTACGTCGTTGCTCCAGCTCGTTGAGCGCCATCACTTCCAGCATGCGTCCCTGCCGCTTCATCAAATCGACAACCTTCCCTTCGGCATCACGACTGCGAATCCTCGACTCGCGAATTTTCGCGTCATAACCCTGGTAGCTCTGGGTTGCCGCCTGCCGCGTCCGGACAAAGCCGGCATAAATGGTTTTCAGCCTGGCCACATCTGCATCCAGCTGGCGCAAATGCTTCCAGGCATCCGTCAGACGCTGGTCATACCCCGTGAGCACATCCCAGCCCACCAATCCTTCCAGCCGCTGCACGCGCAGACGCACGTCATCGCCACCCGCACTGGCATCAGCCTCATGCTGCTTGCTGATGATGGCCAGCTGATCGAGCGTCATGCGCTCATCCGCGGTTTTCAGGAACTCCGGGCGTGGCGCCACCAGCATGTGCTTCAACTGGTCATCCAGACGCTGGCGCTGTTCCATGCGCAAACGGATCTGTGAATCCAGCGCACGAAAGCGCTTGTCGATGTCCGGCAGCAGGGGTTCGTAGTAGCGGCGGCGCAGCTCGATGATGTCCTCGTAGGCATCCAGATAGTCCTGCCAGGCCACCAGGCGCTTGCGCAGTTCTTCGAGGTCAAAGTAGTTCTGCAGCGAGGCCTGGAAATCGTTCGAGGCCATCAGCTCTTTCAGATAGTAGGTTTCCGGCGTTTCCGGGAGTTCGCGCAGGCGGATCACCCAGTTGCGGTCCTGCTTGAGTTCTTCGCGCAGCAGTGCCTTGAGAAAGCTGCCGCTGTGAATGCTTTTTACCGAGGCATCCAGTTTGCCCAGCTCCTGCCCGAAGGCCTCCAGCGCACTGCCGTACAGCAGTGCCGCACGCCCGTGCATGTCCAGCTTCGCGTAGGCATAGGGCACGCCGAGCAGACTTTCCTGCACGGCTTTTCCGGTCGGATTGCGTTTCGCCAGAATGCTCCAGGGCACCAGCGCCCGGTCAAACTTGCCCACCGCCACATCCGACCAGCCAGACCCCAGTAGCGCCCGGTCCGAGAACAGCCCCGACAGGCGCACCCGGTCCAGATATTGTTTGGCTTCATCCGGCCGCTTCGCCTGCAGCAGACGATTGCCCAGCACCATATTGGCCTTGTCGCGCATGGCCAGCGCCGCCTCATCCTTGCTCTCGATGAGACCCGCCTTGTCGAGCTGGGCAAATCCTTCCTTTTCCTTGCCGTCCTGTATCAGGGCAATGCCGAGGTTGTAGTCCGCAAAGCCCTCCAGCCCCTGCACCCCCCGCAGGTCCTCCAGGATCTTTACGGCATCCCCGAAACGGCCATTGACCATGTAAATCTGCGCCCGCAGGTAGCGCTCTTCATGGCGCACCTTTTCGGGCACCTTGCCGGAGATCCTCTCGATGGCATGCAGGGCGCTGACCGGATCGCTCTTCTCGTAATAGATGCGGGCCAGGCGATAGGCCGCCTCATTGCGGATACCCTGGTCCACATTGCCTTCCAGCACCGCCTTGATGGCGCGTCCGGCACGCTGGTGCATGCGGTAGGAGAGTTCGAAATCCCCTACCGAAAATTCGGCATGATTGACCTGGAGATGCAGCGGATCCAGTGCAGGATCATCCAGCCGGTAGAACTGCCCCAGCTCGGTGTCCAGACGGGTAATGGCGTCGAAATACTCGCCCTGACGGGCGTAATAAAAAGCCTCCCCGAGAAAGAGGTCCCTGCCAGCCTTCGGCGGAGCGGGATCGGCGGCAACTGCATGCGCTGACAAACACAAGCCCAGCAGCCCGAGATAACGACACAACATGGGCTACCAGTCTTTGAAGTTGATGTGATTGCTGCTCGCGCCAGGCCCTGCGAGGGTAATTTCAACAAGCCTGGGACCCTCTTCCTTGGTGAACTTGTAGCTCGCAGTCTCGCGATAATCACTGTTACTGGCTGACTTTCCGATCAGGGTTACGTCAAGTGTGTGCTCTCCCGAGCGCACGTTTCCGGTGTAAATCCGCTGCACGCCGCCCTCCTGCAGCGCCTCCAGTTCCTTGTAGGTATAAATGTGATGGGTTGCCTGCTTGCCATCGATCATTATCTCGACCGCATCCAGTCGAAACTTGTCACCCTGTGACAGGGCAATGAACAAGGACACCTGGGTATTGGATGGATACAGCAGTTTTTCCTCAAGCTGAACCAGCTCGGTCGAGATCGCCAGAACATCCTTCTTGATATCCTGAACCTGCTCATCAATCCCTTTTATCTGCTCCCTGGAGACCTCTGCAGCAAAGCTGGCGCCAGCCAGCAAAGGGGCCATTACCCCGATGATTATTTTCAAGTTATTGCGCATAACATCCACCTGACGGATAGCGGTCTCGCCATTTATGCGGTGAATATGAACATGCTGCCAGCAAATATTCTTTCGACTGCACCGCAGTCTTTCAGCCATACAGTTCGCATTTTTTTACCAAATGATTGCTCCCGTTAATTTCCACACGGCAAATAATTGAATCCGGTTTATTGCCAGATCTCATGGCGTACCGGCAAGAATCCATCGAAAAATGTGATGACGCCAGCAAAACAATCACTGTCATGCCATTGCACAAACAAGCCCGCCTGACACGAAGGGCAGCCGCCACTCCCCAGATAACACCGGAATGGCCCGATTCACCACATGAACACCCATGCGCCAACCTCCACCCGCGATTGCATCAATTTGCGCGTCGCCCTTCTCCACGTGATCCGCTTCCGGTATAGACTGAAGCCATGACGAACCCTCCCTGCCATACAGGGCGCCCTGCCTGAGCCATCACCATGCCAGATGCAACCCTCACCACCCTGAGCCATCACCTGCTGGCCCCCTGGCATGCTGACTACCTGAATGTACTGCTGGCGACATGCGCGTTCCTGCTCCTGCTTTCGCGGCGCGGCATCGACAACGCCGGCATCCTGCGCAGCGCCCTCATCTTCCTGGTCCTGATGGGGCTGCTCGCGCTCACCAGCGGGCTTACCGGTTTTTTCGGCATGCCCCGCAGCGCCGAAGTGCTCGATGCGGTTGCCATCCTGCTCTCCGGCGTACTGGTCATTCGCCTTGCCGGCCTGACCCTGTTCCGGGTCATCCTTCCCAAAACCGGTCTGCACCCGCCCCGCATCATGGAAGACATCCTCATTGTCCTCGGCTACATCGCCTGGGGCATGGTGCGACTGCGTTATGCCGGGCTGGATGTCTCCGGGCTGGTGACCACGTCCGCCGTCATCACGGCCATCATTGCTTTCTCCATGCAGGACACCCTGGGCAATATCCTTGGCGGCCTGGCCCTGCAACTCGACAACTCCATCGGCATTGGTGACTGGGTAAAAGTGGATGATGTCAGTGGCCGCGTGATCGAGGTGCACTGGCGCCACACGGCCGTGCGCACCCGCAATGGTGAAGTGGTGGTCCTGCCCAACAGCCTGCTCATGAAAGGCAAGTTCACCATTGTCGGCAGCAGCGATGTCACCCAATGGCGGCGCTGGGTGAATTTCCAGATCAGCAACACGGTGCCCCCGCAACGCGTCATTGATGCCGTTGAGCAGGCACTCGGCCTTGCGGACATTCCCGACGTCAGCAAGCAGCCGCCGCCAAATTGCGTGGCGACCGATTTTCGCGAGGGCCTGGTGCACTATTCAGTGCGTTACTGGCTGACCGACCCCCTGCAGGACGATCCCACCGACTCCCAGGTTCGTGTGCACCTGTATGCCGCACTGCAGCGCAACGGCTTTACGCTGGCGCCACCCGTCCTGGCCGTCGACCTGACCACCGAGTCCTCGGAACGCGAACAGCAGGAACGCGATCGCGAGCTGGCGCTGCGCAAACGCACGCTGAAAAAAATCGAGCTGTTCAACGGTTTTTCCGAAAGTGAACTGGATGACATCGCCTCCACAC
>CAYGBB010000041.1:5228-10930 GCA_964347985.1 uncultured Moraxellaceae bacterium | reverse complement strand
GCGGCAGATGCTGCAGAGGGTTACCATGCGGGCTTTCAGCTTATTAATATCGAGAAAAATGATTCACGTATTCTGGCGCAGTTTATTGAGCGATACTGAGCTGCTGTGCAAGCGTGATGACGTGAATAAATGGCCCTGTAATGGGGCTTTTTTATGTGGGTGCGTCGGGTTTCTGCAGGGATACCGGTTCGGTAACAAGTGATGCGGGCATGTCAACCAGCCGCAAGGGGAGCGGGGCTGATCCTGAGCCGGCGTTTACGGATATCTGGTTGAATGGGATCTCGATGCCTGCATCGTCAAATGCACGTTTGATGGCTTCCTGAATGGAGTCGCGCATATTCAGAAAGTTTTCCTTTCGGGTCCATACATAAAACATAAGATCGACCGAAGATGCACCGAATCCTTGTACGATAATTGTGGGTGCTGGTTCGTCAAGGCAAAGGGGATTCTGTCGTGCAACATCCAACAATGCGGCACGAACCTTGCTGATATCTTCTTTGTAGGCAATTCCAATGGGCAGGTTAAGTCGCCGGATTGGAAACCGTGTCAGATTGATTACTTCTGTCTTTATCAGCTGTTCATTGGGGATGCGAACATACAGATTGTCGGCTGTGCGTAATTTTACGGATAGCAAGTCAATTGAAAGTACTTCACCTTCAGTCTGACCAACCTGGATGAAGTCACCAATTGAAAAAGGGCCTTCACCAATCAGAAAGAGCCCACTGATCAGATTGGATGCTGATGTTTGTGAGGCAAAGCCAATGGCGACGGAAAGTACCCCGGCAGCACCCAGCAATACGCTGAGTTTGAAGCCCATTTCACGAAAACCTGAAATGGCAAACAGCATTAATACCAAATAGAAAATGGCACGTCGACCCAGCAATAACTGGTGCGGTGTGGCGCGGTGCTGCATGGTGCGGACAAAGGCATTTGACAACAGTTTTGCCAGTATCCAGCCCACCAGGATCAGTATGACACCAGCAACTATCTCGGTCAGTCGGTCGGATCCCAGAAAGGATTCCAGTTTGAAATCAGTCATGGCGTAATCTCAGTCAAACAGGTTGTCGAAGACGCGGATCAGGGCATGTTCATCAGAGCCTCTGCGGGCAGGGCTTAACAGTGTTACCTCGCCAGCTTCGGTACTTATTCCGGTGTCGATGCGTATGCGTGGTGCTTTCTGCTTTTCCTCGGCAGTGACATGAAGGGTTGGGGTCCAGAGTCGTCCTGAGGCGGCAGCATAAACCGGCAGGAAGGGAACCGGCAGATTGACCCGGTCTACGGGCATGATTTCTGTGCCCATGTTGCTGATCTGCACGGGAGTGACTGCCCGGAAAGGTCTCGGCAGCAGTTGACCGAGCTCCAGCCGCCCGTTTACCCGTGTGCTGTAGCAAATTTCGCCCCGGACGGTATCGCGACCAAACCAGGTATCGGTTGGGCGTACCACCGGGATATCCAGTAGCGGAGAGGCCTGATCATCGACATGGCAGGCTACCCAGACCGGGGTACTGACATAGAAGGTGATTTCCTGGCCCGGCGGAACAAACAGGGGCATGACGGGACGAATGACGACTGATCGGTCGGCTAGCCTGGGCAGCAGCGTCAGGGTGCCGCTGGTTTCCTTGAAGACAAAGCGACGCAGCTCATCTGCCGGTACGTCCGTCAGCTGCTCGTCACGATGCCATTCATGATTGTCTTCGTCCTGGGAGTCCGTGCGATGAATCTGGAACTGCCACTCCCTGAGCTGGCGGATCACGGTCAAGTGCATTCCTGCCATGTCCCAGTGCAGTCCCTGACCGGGTTCAAAAGTCTGCGGACCCCACCAGACGGACTGACAATTGACCTGATCGCTCATCCCGCACTGCTCCTGAACACGTGAAGGGGGATTATGCCCTTGAAAAACATGCTGTTGTGCATAATTCCTGTACACAGATGTCTTTGACCCGTCATGGTCATCCAGTAGACTCAGGAAGGACTACAGGAACTGTTGCCATGCCAGAACAACAAGACGCCTTGCTACAGGCGCAACCAGTACGACGCTTCAATTATGCCTTCGCCAAGCGGCACGGAGTGATCCTTGATCATGTCGATTCCGAGGGCCAAGCCTGCCTTTTACATCGTCCGGGCCTTCGCCTGACGGCACTCGCCGAGGCAAGGCGGCTTCTTGGTACTCCTCTGCTGTGTCAGGAGGTGCCAGAGGAAGCCTTCAGCCTGGCACTTGCCCGCGTCTACCAGAGCGACTCCAGTGAGTCGATGCTGATGGTTGAAGGGCTGGGAGACACCATGGATCTGGCCAGTCTGGCTGATCTGGTGCCCGAGGCGGAGGACTTGATGGAGCAGGAAGACGATGCGCCCATCATCCGCCTGATCAACGCCTTGCTGACCGAAGCCATTCGTGAGAATGCCTCGGATATCCATATAGAAACCTATGAAAAGCGCCTGTCGGTGCGGCTGCGTGTCGATGGTGTATTGCGTGAGATCGTGCAGCCCAAGCGTGAGCTGGCCCCGTTGCTGGTATCTCGTATCAAGGTGATGGCCAAGCTCGATATTGCTGAAAAACGTATTCCCCAGGATGGGCGTATTTCCTTGCGTCTGGCTGGCCGTGAAGTAGATGTGCGCGTCTCCACCATGCCGTCCAGTAATGGCGAGCGGGTGGTGCTGCGTTTGCTGGACAAGCAGGCCGGGCGCCTGGATGTATCACATCTGGGCATGGCGGCGCGTGATCATGTGCTTTTGCGCGAATTGATTCACAAGCCACACGGCATCATTCTGGTGACCGGTCCAACGGGCTCGGGCAAAACCACGACGCTTTATGCCTCCCTGGTCGAGCTTAACGACAAGTCCCGCAATATTCTGACTGTGGAAGACCCCATCGAGTACCAGCTGGAAGGGATTGGCCAGACCCAGGTGAATACCAAGGTTGACATGACCTTTGCACGAGGCCTGCGCGCCATTCTGCGTCAGGACCCGGATGTGGTGATGGTCGGGGAAATCCGCGATCTGGAAACGGCGGAAATTGCCGTTCAGGCATCACTGACAGGTCATCTGGTGCTATCAACGCTGCATACCAACTCTGCAGTGGGGGCAGTCACTCGTCTTAATGACATGGGCATTGAACCCTTCCTGCTTTCCTCGTCGCTGCTTGGGGTGCTGGCTCAGCGCCTTGTGCGAGTGCTCTGCAAGGAGTGTCGTGAGCCTTACGAGGCGGATGCAGCAACCTGTGCGCTGCTTGGGGTTGATGCCGCCAAACCGCCCTTACTCTACAAGGCAAAGGGATGTGCCCAGTGCAATCATCTTGGCTATCGTGGTCGTACCGGTATTTATGAGCTGATCATGATTGATGAGGAGCTGCGTCGCCTTATCCACAACAATGCCGGCGAACACGATCTGGAGGCATATGCCCGCAAGTTCGGCCCGAGTATCCGACAGGATGGCGCGCGTAATGTGCTGGCAGGCGTGACCACGCTGGAAGAAGTCCTGCGTGTCACTCGTGAGGGGTAATCACTGTGCCGGCATTTGAATATGTTTCCGTTGACCCCGATGGCCGCAAGCAGAAGGGTGTACTCGAAGCGGACAGTGCGCGCCAGGTGCGTCAACAGTTGCGCGACAAGGGTTGGGTGCCTGTTTCGGTAGAGCCTGCGGCGCAGGAGCATCACAAGGAAAAGTCCGGCATCTCGTTCCTGCGCAGCGGCATGAGCGCATATGAACTGGCACTGATTACCCGACAACTTGCGACGCTCATTCAGGCGGGTATTCCGGTCGAGGAAACCTTGCGTGCCGTCTCTCGCCAAACAGAAAGGGCAGGATTGCAAAGCCTGATGCTGGCGGTTCGTGCCCGCGTCATTGAAGGCTATACGCTGGCCCAGTCCATGAGCGAGTTTCCCAAGGCATTTCCGGATCTCTATAGGGCCACGGTGGCAGCAGGGGAGAAGTCCGGGCATCTGGATCTGGTATTGAACCAGCTGGCCGACTACACCGAATCCCGCTACGACACCCAGAAGAAAATTCAGGGCGCAATGATCTATCCGATCATCCTGACGGCGCTGGCGACGTTGATCGTGGTGGGGTTGCTCACATTTGTGGTGCCTGACATCGTCAAGGTGTTTGATAACACTCGTCAGGAGTTACCGTTGCTGACCCGGGGCCTGATTGGTGCCAGTAATCTGGTGAAAACGGTTGGGCCTTATGCACTGGTGTTGCTGATTATCCTGGGGTTCATGGCAAGGCCATGGCTGAAAAAAGAGGCAAACCGTTATCGAGTGCATGCCTTGCAGTTGCGTCTGCCGCTCATTAAACGGATCGTGCGAGGGGCCAATGCTTCACGGTTTGCCAGTACGCTGAGCATTCTTGCGCGTAGCGGGGTTCCCCTGGTTGAGGCGTTGCGCATTGCTGCCGAGGTCAGTTCAAATCTCCTGATAAGGGACGCCATTCGCCAGGCCGCCGTTAAAGTGACCGAAGGGGGAAGCCTTAATCGCGCACTGGAGGAAAGTGGTTATTTTCCTCCGATGATGATGCAGATGATTGCCAGTGGTGAGCAAAGTGGCGAACTGGATG
Source organism: uncultured Moraxellaceae bacterium (assembly GCA_964347985.1). Classification (GTDB taxonomy): domain Bacteria; phylum Pseudomonadota; class Gammaproteobacteria; order Pseudomonadales; family Moraxellaceae; genus UBA2031. Next base: position 6,379 of record CAYGBB010000041.1, on the reverse strand, counting down.
AGATGCTCGCCCGTGCAGCCACCATGCAGGAAAAAGAACTGGGCAACCTGATTACGACGCTGGTTGGTCTGTTCGAACCATTAATGCTGTTGATGATGGCTGGTGTGGTCTTGCTGATTGTGCTGGCCATCATGTTGCCGATTCTTTCAATGAATAATCTTGTGGGATGATGAAAAAAGTGAATGCAATGAAAAAACAAGGCGGTTTTACCCTGATTGAAGTGATGGTGGTGGTGGCAATCCTGGGTATTCTGGCGGCCATTGTGATGACCAATGTAGTGGGCAAGGATGATCAGGCCCGCGTTACCACGACCAAGGCCAGCTTGTCATCCATCGCTAATGCTCTGGAAATGTACAAGCTGGACAATCACAAGTATCCGACCACGGATGAAGGGCTGGAGGCACTGGTCACCAAGCCGGCATCAGCCAAAAACTTTCCAGCGGGTGGGTATCTGAAAAAGCTGCCTGAAGACTCGTGGGGCAATCCCTTCCGGTATGTGGCACCTGGCGATAATGGCCGCCCGTTTGAGATTTACTCGCTGGGTGGCGATGACGTAGAGGGTGGCGAAGGCACCAACGCCGATATTTATTACGAATAACCCCTTACCCATAAAGCTATCAGCAAGCGACCATTATGCCGATCATGAAAAACCGGAGCCCTCTGGCACGCGGCTTTACGCTGCTTGAGGTGCTTATGGTGGTACTCGTGGTCGGCATTCTCAGTGCGGTTGTCCTGATCAGCATGAACCCGGGTGGACCGGAGCGAAGGCTCGAAGACGAGGCAGAGCGTCTGGCTTCTTTGCTCGAGCTGGCAGGCAATGAGGCCGTGATGCAGAACCGTGAATACGGTCTTCTTCTGGAAGAAGATGGTTACCGGTTTCTCTGCCTTGATGATGGCAGGCAGCAGTGGCAAGAATGTACGGGTGACAGTTTATTCAAGCCCCACACGCTGCCGGAAGGGCTGGAAGCCCGGACGCTGGACGAAAGCCGTATGACACTGCCGACAACAACCGTTCGTTCGGGAGCGCCTGACCAAAGCATGATGGCTGGTGGTGTTGAAAAACTTTCTCCGGATATTCTGTTGTTGTCGAGTGGCGAAGCCAGCCCCGCAGAAGTCGAGATTCGTGTCACTGAAGAACCATCGCTGCATAT
>CAYGBB010000041.1:0-5218 GCA_964347985.1 uncultured Moraxellaceae bacterium | reverse complement strand
TTCCTGTCAGCATCGATGAAATAGGGCGGGTTCGTTGGGGTGAACAGGTGGACGAGGCAAAAAATCATGCGAAATAGTGCGCGTGGTTTTACCCTGCTGGAAGTACTGGTTGCCCTGGCTATATTTGCGGTGGCCTCGGTTTCCTTGCTGACAGCCCAGAATGCCCAGTTGCGTACAGACAGCCGGCTTGCCGAAAAGTCCCTGGCACATTGGGCAGCGCTCAATCGTCTGGCCGAGTTGCAGTTGCAGAGTGGTTTTCCCGATGTTGGCCATGGTCAAAGCCCGGCACGCATGGGTGATCGTGACTGGATCATTACCACCAAGGTTGAAGCAACACCCAGTTCAGATGTCCGTCGTGTCATACTTTCCGTTGCACTAAAGTCAGACGAGTTTGGTGAAGACTCTCCCGCAATAACAACACTGTCTGCTTTCCTTCCCCGTCCTCGTGTAGTGGCCAGCAATGCCAATCCATAAATCACGACCAAATGGATTTACCCTGCTGGAATTGCTGGTGGCAGTTGCCATCCTGGCGTTGATTGCCGTGGGGGCGTACCGCTTGCTTTCCGGTACGGTCATGGTTCGTGAGCAAGGGCAGAAGCATCAGCAGGAGTTACGGGATTTACAGAAAGCCCTGACAGTCATCCAGCGCGATCTGCAGCAGACAGCTCCTCGCCCGATTCGGGATGAGTTTGGCGACATTCAGCCCGCGCTGTATTTGCCGCAGAAAAATGTGCTGGAGTTCTCTCGCGCTGGCTGGCGCAACCCCCTTCAGCAGGCCCGAAGTGATCGCGTTCGCCTGCGCTATCGTGTGGAAAACAAGGAATTGTTGCGTGAGCGCTGGGATGTGCTTGATCGTGCCCGCCAGACGCAGCCACAGAAAACCGTTCTGCTGGAGGATATCAGCGAGTTCAGCGTGCAGGTCATCGCCGATGGCAGTCGGGTTGATAACTGGCCGCCTTTGTCACAAACCAGTACTGACCGCGGTCAGGTGCCATTGCCGCAAGCCGTCGATATAAGCTTTCGCCATCCGGCATGGGGACGGATCCAGCGCATCATTCTGCTGCCACAAGGAGATGCTCATGCTGCCCCTTCGCAGGATTGATCCCCGTTCGTGTCGTGATGAAAGGGGGATTGCCTTGATCACCGTGATGCTTGTGGTCGCGCTGGCAACCATGCTCGCTGTCAGCATGATGCGAAGCCAGCATCTGTCCTTGAGATATTCCGGTGGAGTATTCAGTCAGGATCAGGCCATGCTTTATACGCAGGGAGCAGAGGCTTTTGTTCAGGATCTGTTGACGAGGGATCTTGAAGAAGACAAGCGTCAAAAACTGCTAACTGATCATCCTGGTGAGTCCTGGGCCAGGACGTTTCCTCCTTTTCCCGTAGAGGGAGGCATGGTTCAGGCGCGACTGACGGACTTGCAGGGCCGCTTCAATCTGAATCTGCTGCTGCGTGATAACGGTGTAGATGCATCGGCCCAGTCGTATTTCAAGCGCCTGCTCAGTAACCTTGACCAACCGGATAATCTGGATGCGGCACTGATTGACTGGATGGATACGGACAACGAGCCAACAGGTATCGATGGCGCCGAAGATGACCATTACACCCGACTGCCGGTGCCGTATCGCACTGCTAATCAGCCATTGACCGACATTTCCGAACTGTTGCTGATCAAGGGGTTCACACCGGCTATTGTCGAGAGGTTACGCCCTTTTGTTTCGGCGTTACCTGCCACTGCCGGGCTTAATGTGAATACGGCACCATCTGAGCTGATCCAGGCGCTAACAGAGAACATGACGCTGTCGGGTGCCGATGAGCAGGCAAGGCAAAGGCCTGCCGATGGCTATGAATCCGTAGACCAGTTCCTTGGTTCCACGGCCTTCAATGGAATGGACACAAAGGACAAGGAGGCAATAAAGGCCTGGTTGTCGGTAAAGACCGGCTATTTCGGCCTTGATGCCGATGCGTCGATCTCAGGGCGACACAGCGTTTTGCATGCGGTGATTGCCAGGGGTGATTCCGGTACACTCCGGATAGTTTCGCGGGATTACAGTCGCCACTTTCAAGCGGCTGCCGTTGTTGAAAAATCATCTGGCACGACAGCTACGGAAATGCCTTAACGTTATGGATACTCTTTTTCTTCATCCCGATAATCACGGTCAGGCAGAAGCCTGGGGGCGAACGGCTGGCGTGCTTGATACGCTGGGCAAGCACCCGCTAGGTACATTGGCCGAGCGGTACGCAGGGTGCCGGGTGGTTTTGTTTGTACCCTCGTCGGAGTGCCTGTTTACCCGGGTAACCATTTCTGCACGGCAGCGCCGTCAGGCGGCTGATGCACTCGGTTGGCTCATCGAGGATCAGGTTGGTGAGGATGTTGACAACCTGCATGTGATTGCCGGCAACGATCAGGGTCATGGCGATACTCCCTTGCTGGCGATGTCCAGAGACATGATCGAGCATTGGCGAACTGTTTGTCATGATGCAGGCTGGTCCCTGCAAGCCCTGCTGCCTGATGTCCTGCTGCTGCCCTTTGAAGAGGGCACCTGGATAGTACAGAAGTGGCCGGATGCCCAGGTGGCCTTGCGTACAGGCCTGCTTGCTGGTGCCGTACTTGAAAACCTCACTCCAATCCGGATTCTTGATGCGGCGTGGCAGGAGATCCCTGCTGAACCGGAAGGGGAGCACCCGAAGGCGCTTCGGGTCGTTGGCCTTGATGAAGTAGAAGGTCAAGGCAGTGAAGACAAGGCAATGTTGCAGGAGTGGGCGGATTCACGTGAGCTGCCGGTCGATTTCTCGTCTGCACACGACATGTCTGACGTATTGCTGGCCACTGATGACTGGTCACGCCATCCGGGTAATTTCCTGCAAGGACGTTTTGCCAGCCGGCAGCAACTGCTTGTTCCGCGGGCGTTGCGTGTGGCTGCCGGTTTTCTGTTGGTTGCATTTGCGTTGCAGCTGGTCAGTGATTGGGTGCGCATTATTCACTACAAGCATCAGGCCACCAGTGTTCAGGCCAAGGCGACAACGCTCTACAAGGAGCTCTTTCCGAATGATCGACGAATTCAGGATATTCGCCGACAAATGAAGGGGCATCTGGAGTCTGGCGGTCATAGAGGAAGCGCATTGCCCGTGCTGACACAGATAGCCGAGGCAATTCAAGGCAGCGGACTTACAACCCAGCGGGTGGATTTTTCCAATGGGGAATTTACTGTTGATGTTGAGGCCCATGCTCTTGCTGATATCGATGCGTTGAAGCAGAAACTGGTCGGCCAGGGGCTTCAAACAGAAATCGTTTCTGCAAATGCACAGAATGGTGCTATTCGTGGCCGGTTGCGTGTGGAGGGAGGAGCATGAAGGAGTTACTGACCCAGCTGAACAGCCAGTGGCAGGAGACCATTACTCCCTTGCGCAAGCGCTGGATGCAACTTGCACCACGTGAGCAATATTCACTGCTGGTACTCGCTGCTTTTGTTGCTGTGCTTTTCCTGGTGTTTGTGGTGTGGATGCCTTCACACAAGGCTGCGGAGAGGGCACGAGCCCAGTACGAAAACAATCGTCAGCTTCTTGCGTGGATGCAGGCCAATGCATCGCAAGCCAGGGCGACACCAGGTATTTCGAGCGGTTCTGTGTTGGGAGATGTCAACAACATGGCTGGAAGTGCTGGTCTGGCGTTAAGTCGGGTCGAGCCGGAAGGCGAGAGTGCCGTCCGGGTTTGGGTTGAAAATGCAGACTTCAATATTATTGCCGGCTGGCTCAACCAGATGAGTGCACAGGGAATCAGTGCCGGTGAAATCCAGATCGAACGGTTGGCGGCAGGAGGGGTTTCCGGCCGCTTTACGCTCAGCCGGTAAGCTGAGCGTCTTGCCCTACTTCCCAGCAACCCCCAGTGTCATGAAGGCGCCTATGGCAGGAAGACCTTCTGCCTCGAACTGGCGATAGCTCAGGGTTTTCAGTCCCGCCTGCTCAATCAGCTTCAGGGTATCCCGATTCAGATGGCAGCCATCGCCAATCACTTTCTGTATGGGCGTGAGTCGATGTTGCCACCTGGCAATCTTGGGGTCTGGGCTGAGACCGTGTTCTACAAAGTAGAACTTTCCCTCTGGTTTCATGACACGGCGAATTTCTTTCAGCGCGCCCAATACATCAGGAATACTGCACAGGGTCCAGGTTGAGACCACGGCATCATAGCTGTTGTCCGGCATGGGCAAGTGTTCGCCGCTGACCAGTTCGAACTTCACAGGCAAGCGGCTAGCGGCCAGTCGCTTTTCAGCGAGCCGATGCACGCCGGGATTTACGTCAACGGTAGTGAGCGACTCAACGGCTTCCGGGTAGTAAGGCAGATTGAGCCCCGTGCCGAACCCGATTTCAAGTGCGTCACCCTGTATTTCGGCCAGTAGTTCTTCACGAGCCGTCATGAAGGCTGGCTGTGACATGATCCAGTCGAGAAGGTGAGGGAACACGTGACGCGAATAAAGGGACATTCAGGTTACTCTCCATAGGGGCGACAAAATCTGATACTGCCATGAACCGTGGATTCAGGTGAAACGAATCGACGAAGTCCGTAAGGCCTGCCTGACTGTTGTCGGCGTGGTTCGCAGGGCTGTGTCAAATACAGACTTGCGCCTTTTCGGGTCCATCATGTTATAGCCAAATGCAGTCAGATCCTCAGGTACCGGCTCCAGCCATAGTACTCGAATGCCTCGATCCTGCAGATACCGGATTTCAGAGGTGACACGTTGTGTCATTACCTTTCGCATCAGGCGTTCCATGCGCAAGGGAAGCGAGCGGGGCCGGTCAGTCTGGCGGGATGCCATGGGGGAGATGATGACCACTTCGTCGACGTCTTCTGCCGTCAACAGGTCTGCTGAGATGGGGGATGTGATGCCGCCATCAAGATAGCGCCGGCCCGCCATTTCAACTGGTGGCGCCCAGCCCGGAATCGCGCACGATGCACACACGGCATCACGCATGGCCACACGTGGTGCATCCGGTGAGCCAAACGCTACACGTTCGCCCGTTTTGTCATCAACCGCGACGACCCATGTCGCCGGGTGTGGCACCCATGAATTTTCGGTGGCCAGCCCGTCAATCAGTTGTGTCAGCGGTGCAATATCCAGTCGGCCGTGCGGCAGCAGTCCGGACAGGGCCGTCATAACCGGAACGCGTCCCCGCAGGCCTTGCCAGACAAGCTGTGGTGCTCCGGGCAGCAGGCTGGCGG
>CAYGBB010000040.1:0-11141 GCA_964347985.1 uncultured Moraxellaceae bacterium | reverse complement strand
ATTGTTAATCTGCGTACGGAAGAAGAAATACAGGGACCGACAGGGAATACGGGCACAGATCCGGTGACGGAAGAGTCCCCGGAGTTTGTGCCACCTGAACCGGTTCACCCAACAGAGCCGGTCACTCCACGTACCTGGTGGAAGCCGGGTACCTGGTTTTGATGGCCACGTCCCGTATGCAGTGGTCAACGTTGCTGTCCACGCAACGTTTCAAGGTCAAGAACGGCCAGATCATTCCTGGCAAACCGGCATCCAGTTTTGAATCCGAAACCGCAGGATTGCGAACGGATTTTCACATTGATCATGACCGGGTTGTATTTTCCACCGCTTTTCGTCGTCTGGGTCGCAAGACCCAGGTGCACCCTCTTGCTGTTCATGATCACACCCACAATCGCCTGACACACAGTGTGGAAGTGGCGAGTGTCGGTCGCAGCCTGGGCAATCGGGTGGGGGCCATGCTGGCGGCAGGTGGGCATTTGCCTGAAGGCTACACCCCGTTCGATATCGGTGCCGTGGTGCAAGTGGCCTGTCTGGCGCACGACATCGGTAATCCCCCTTTTGGCCATACCGGTGAAGATGCACTGCGCGACTGGTTTCGCCATCCTGCCCATGCCTACCTGCTGGACGGGCTGAGTGATGCACAGCGGCTGGATGTACAAACCTACGAAGGCAATGCGCATGGCCTGCGCATGGTGGCCTCGCTGGAAATGTACCTGAACGAGGGCGGCATGCGCCTGACGGCGGCCAGCATCGGTGCGCTGATCAAGTATCCCTGGAGTACGGATGCCTTTCCGGACAAGGGCAAATTCAATATCTACCAGACCGAGCTGCCCTATTTCGAGGCGGTCGCCAAAGAACTGGGGCTGATCGAGAAGGGCCGGCATCACTGGGCGCGGCATCCGCTGTCGTACCTGATGGAGGCGGCTGACGATATTTGCTACGCCATTCTGGATCTGGAGGATGCCGTCGAAATCGGAATTCTTGATGTTCGTGAGTTCGAGAACCTGCTGGGTGAACTGGTCGAGCTCGATAAGCTCATGGGCATCCATGACGAGCGCCAGCGCTGTGCCGCGTTACGTGGCATGGTGATTGGCCAGTGCGTGAACGAGGTGGCGGATTGCTTCATGCGCCATCATGAGGCGCTGCTGCTGGGAGAGTTCCCCGCCAAGGATCTGATTGCACTGGTAGACCCGACCGTAAGCCGGGTGCTTATGGAGGCCAAGGATCTGGCCAGTCGCAAGGTCTATCGTCACCGCAGCAAGGTGGTGAAAGAAGTGGCGGCCTATCCCTGCATGAAGCTGCTGCTGGATGCGCTGATTCCCGATGCGCATGGCCTGTGTACGCGTGATCTCGACAAGGCACCGCTGACCACCCGTGAAAAAACCCAGCTGGCCTTGCTGGACCGTCCGCTGAAAGGGGACGAATCCCTGTACGAGGCCTACATGAAGGTTCTCGACTACATTGGCGGCATGACGGACAACTATGCGGCCACGCTGGCGCGCGAGATTTCCGGGGTCGGTATTCTCTGATTTCGTGTGGTATGCTCCGCCCTCGACTGATCAGTCGCAATCCGTTTTCCCGTTTACAAGGGGGTTTTACATGGATCTTTCCAACAAGGTCGCCATCGTTACTGGCGGTGCGTCCGGCCTGGGTCTGGCTACCACCGAGGCCTATCTGGCCAAGGGTGCCAAGGTTGCCATTTTTGATCTGAATGTTGAGCAGGGTGAGGCAGTGGCTGCCCGCCTGGGTGCCAATGTCCTGTTTTGTCAGGTCAATGTGTCTGATGAGGCATCGGTGCAGGCCGGTATTGCCAAAACCATGGCTGCGTTTGGTTCCATTGATGTCACCGTGAATTGTGCCGGCATTGGCGGAGCCACCCGTACCGTGGGCAAGAATGGCCCGATGCCGCTGGAAGTGTTCAGCAAGGTCATTACCGTCAACCTGATCGGTACGTTCAACGTAACGCGTCTGGCTGCCGCTGAAATGCAGAAGAATGCCGGTAATGCCGATGGCGAGCGCGGCGTGATCATCAATACGGCCTCGGTGGCAGCGTTTGATGGCCAGATTGGTCAGGTGGCGTATTCCGCCTCCAAGGGTGGTGTGGTTGGCATGACACTGCCGCTGGCACGCGATCTGGCGGCCATTGGTGTGCGTGTGAACACGATTGCCCCTGGCATATTCAACACCCCGCTGATGAATTCGGCGCCGGACACGGTGAAGATGCCGCTGATCGAAATGACACAGTTTCCGAAGCGTCTGGGCCTTCCGGAAGAATACGCAAAGCTGGCGGTGCACCTGGTGGAAAATGGTTTCATGAACGGCGAAACCATCCGTATTGATGGTGCCATTCGCATGGCGCCGAAATGATGGCACCGAACTGAGCGTACTGAAGTGATTGCACCAGTGATCTTGTGATGCATGAAAAAGCCCGGACATGTCCGGGCTTTTTCATGGGCACTGTTTATTCAGGCGGTTAGGCCAGCTGCTTATTCCGGTCGCTTGAAACTGAGCTCGATGTCGCGCATGCGGAAGGGGAACACGCCGTTCTTGCGGTCCTCGAAATAGTACTTCAGCGACCGGGCAATGGTGGGAAAGGCGATTTCATCCCAGGGGATTTCCTCTTCCGTGAACAGCCGGCACTCCAGGCTCTCTTCGCCGACACCGAACACGCCATCCTTCAGCCTGGCATGGAACATCATGTAGACCTGATTGATGTGGCGGATGTTGAAGACGGCATAGAGATCGCCGATATCGACCGGTGCAGCCGCTTCCTCAAAGGTTTCCCGCGCGGCGGCCTCGGGCGTGGTCTCGCCGTTTTCCATGAAACCGGCAGGCAGGGTCCAGAAACCGTGACGCGGCTCTATCGCCCGGCGACAGAGCAGCACCTTGTCTTCCCAGACCGGCAGGCAGCCACAGACAATGTGGGGGTTCTGGTAATGCACGGTGTGGCAGTTGTCGCAGACATGGCGCAGCCGGGAGTCCCTCTCGGGAATCCGCTGGACAACTGGGTGGCCGCACTGGCTGCAATAGTTCATGCCTGGCTCCGGGCTGGGGGCAATGAGAACAGAAGATTATACCCTGCCGTCAGTTTGGGTGCTTGGGCCAGCCGTAGGGAGTAGGTACACTCTTGCCATGTCAGAGAGCCTGCTCATCATTCCGCAACTGCGGGAACGCCTGCGCTATTACCGCCCATCCCCTGGCAAGGTGGATGCGGCGGTGCTTGTTCCCGTGACAGATGAATCCACCCCCCACATCATCCTTACTCGTCGTGCCAGCCATATGAGCTCTCATGCCGGGGAGGTGGCGTTTCCCGGGGGCAAGTGCGACTCGACGGATGCCAGCATCATCGCCACGGCCCTGCGCGAATCCCGCGAGGAAATCGGCCTGCCCGAGGATCAGGTGCAGGTGATTGGCGAGCTGGATGTGTTCACCTCCAAGGTCGGGCTCAAGGTGCAGCCGATTATCGGTATGGTGCCGCATGATCTTCGGCTGGTGCCCAACCCGGGTGAAATAGAGAGCATATTCCGGGTGCCCGTCGAGTTCTTTCTGAACGAGCAGGTTTCCTATACCCACAAGTTTCGTTTCATGGGGCAGGACATAGTCGTGCCCAGCTTCAATTTTGGTGACTATGTGATCTGGGGACTGACGGCATTCATGATTGTCGACCTCATGAAACGGGCCTACGACCACGATATCGATTTCCAGTGGCCTACCCAGATTATTCTGCCTGATCAAAACTCTTGAGATGAATTCATGATTTATTCCCTCGGCGATCGTCGATTGCAAACACAGGGCGATTTTTATATTGCAGACAATGCCACGGTGATCGGCTCTGTCGTGCTGGAGTCCAATGCCAGCATCTGGTTCAACGTGGTGCTGCGTGCCGATAACGATGTCATTACCATTGGCGAAAATTCCAATATCCAGGATGGCAGTGTGTTGCACACGGATGTGGGCATGCCGTTGACCGTGGGTCGCAATGTGACGGTTGGGCACAAGGTGATGCTGCATGGCTGCACGATTGGCGATGGCTCCCTCATCGGCATCAATGCGGTGATCCTGAATGGAGCGAAAATAGGTCGTTGTTGCGTGATCGGCGCCAATGCACTGATTCCGGAGGGCAAGGAAATCCCTGACTTTTCAGTGGTAATGGGAAGCCCCGGCAAGGTGGTCAAGGAAGTCAGCGAGGCCCAAAAAGCAATGATGGAGATGGGGGCCCTGCATTACGTGGAAAACTTCAAGCGATACCAGCGAGAGCTGAAGCTGGAGGCATAACGCAATTCGTTCAGTAGTTGTCGACAACAAGAATAACGAGATTGGCCATGCGGATCATAGAGGTTGTTATCAGGCGACTCGCGGTAGTCGTTACCATGCTGCTGCTGGCCACTACAGCAGCGGCCAGCCAGAAAATAAAGCCATGGATGATGGCAGACTGGCAGGGTGCAGCCCCGCATCTGGCTGATCTTGGCCTGAAGCCTGTCGAACTGGCCAGTGCACTTGATAATCGCCTTTTCACGTTTGCACATCCTGAGCGTGATATCAGCTTTCCGGGCGCCAATGGCCCGCGCCACTTCAGTCGTGCCCGCTTTATTACCACGGTGGCACGTGTGGATCTGCCCGTGCAAACCTTGCGCCGCAACATGCGTGACTTTTCCGGCTACAAGAACCTGTTCCCGATGCTGAAAGGATCGGACGTGATGGCCATGGATGGTCCGAACCAGGTGGTGCGGTTTCGTATCGAGATTCCCATGCCGGCGCTGGCGAGTTTCATTATCGACTTCCGCTTCAAGCAAAAGCTGGAAGACGACGGCAGTATTTCCGGGGTGCTGATTGATGGTGAGGCAAAATCACTGATTGCCATGCTGGGCGGCATGACAGATGAACTGGCCGATCAGCCGGTACTGACGCGATGGGAGTTCCTTCCCGTCAGTGCCAACCAGTCCCTGCTCGTGTTTACCTACTGGGATCGTGTTGATCTGAAAAGCTATTTTGCTCGCAAATTCCTGGAGCAGTACCCGGAGGTTCGGGTCATTGGTCCGTACATGGTGTCGGCAGGGGCGGTAGAGTCGATTCGCCAGAACTTCAGTCTTTCTACACGTCACCCCGGACAGGCAGGCGTACCGGGCTGGGCCAGTCTGGCTCGCTTGCAACCCTATATTGATCGTCTGAGCGCGAATGGGCATGTCGGTATTCTGGAGCCGGAGATTCCTGTGCCGGTAACACAGAAAAAAAAGCCGTTGCGGTACTCGGCACTGGCCTCCCGCATCGGTGCTCCACCAGCCTTCACTCGACGCATGACAACCAGTTACTCGCGCCTTCCTGATTTCATGAAGGAGGTAAAACAGGTCGACGTGAATGATCGCGGCCGTGAAGTCGATCTTGATCTGGATATCCGGTTTGCGTTCATGGTGATCCGTTTTTCGCTGGACATGAATATGCACAATACCTGGGTGTCTCCGGAGCGGCTGGAGTTTCAGCGTACGTCCGGTGGCCTGGCTCAGTTGTCTGGTGCCGCAGAGTGGCGCCCACTCTCGGACAGCCCGCATACCTTGATGCTGACTGCGGCTGCTCATGAAATCGGCGACGAGGCGCCTCTGGTGTTGCGCCTGGCCCACCGGATTGTGGAGCAGATTCCGTTTGCGGAATCACTGGCCAGCATGGCGGTACAGATTGTCATGATGGAGCGCATGAAACCCTGGGTCGAGAATCAGGCCACGGGTGTGAACATGGCAAGGCAGTAGGCGGGTTTGATGAGCGCGGTTGTGTTGTCACCTTGTGTCGGCCGTTGTCGTCTGGACGACGACTCGGTCTGCCAGGGCTGCTTTCGTACCATGGCCGAGATTCGTCGCTGGGGCTTGTTGTCCCCGGATGAGCAACGGACAATTCTCACCCTTGTTGCCGAGCGGCGACATCAACACACATCACCGCCTGATCTGGAATCATTGACATGTCTGCCACGCTGACCCTGGGTACGCCGTTTTCCGCCACTGCCACCCGCGTACTTTTTTGTGGTGCCGGAGAGCTGGGCAAAGAAGTGGTGATTGAACTCAAGCGCCTTGGTTGTGAAGTGATTGCTGTTGACCGGTATGCGAACGCCCCGGGCATGCAGGTGGCGGATCGAAGCCATGTGATCGACATGCTGGATGGGGCCGCCCTGCGTGGCGTCATCGAGAAAGAGCGCCCGGATCTGATCGTTCCTGAAATCGAGGCGATTGCCACGGAAACGCTGGTGCAGATGGAGCAGGAGGGTTGGCGGGTTATTCCGACGGCCCGGGCGGCACGACTGACCATGCATCGTGAAGGCATCCGTCGTCTGGCCGCAGAAGAGCTGGGGCTGGCGACGTCGCCCTATGTCTTTGCCGATGACATCGACTCGTTTACCCGTGCAGTGCACTCGCTGGGCATGCCCTGTGTAGTGAAACCGGTCATGTCGTCTTCTGGCAAGGGCCAGAGCGTGATCCGCAGCGAGGCTGATATCCAGACGGCGTGGGAGTATGCCCAGGCCGGTGGCCGGGCAGGTGCCGGGCGGGTGATTGTTGAGGGGTTCATCGATTTCGACTACGAAATCACGCTACTCACGTTGCGTCACCTTGGCGGCACCAGTTTCTGCGCGCCCATCGGTCACTTGCAGATCGATGGCGATTACCGTGAGTCCTGGCAGCCACAACCCATGTCGGATGCTGCGCTGGCAGCATCGCAACACATTGCCGATAAAGTCACTACGGCTCTGGGTGGCTTCGGTATTTTTGGTGTCGAGCTGTTTGTGAAGGGCGATGAAGTCTGGTTCAGTGAAGTATCGCCGCGACCGCATGACACAGGACTGGTCACCCTTATCTCCCAGAACCTCTCGGAGTTTGCCCTGCATGCCCGCGCCATTCTGGGCCTGCCGGTGCCCGTCATTCGTCAGCATGGTGCGGCCGCCTCCTGTGCGCTGCTGGTCAAGGGGAACTCCAGCAGCATGACCTTCGGCAATCTGGCCGAAGCACTGGCACAGCCGGATACGGATGTGCGCCTGTTTGGCAAGCCCGAGGTTCAGGGTGAGCGTCGACTGGGTGTGGCGCTGGCGCTGGGTGCGGATTGTGATGAGGCCCGTGCCAAGGCTCGTCAGGTGGTGGCGGCCATTCAGGTGGGTTTGTGACCGGCCTGTCTGTTCACCGATAAACGGTGGCGCAAGAGGGAGAAGAGAGGACTAGTCTTGACTGAGGGTATTCACTCGGGAGAGGGCTATGACAACATTACGGACTCGGGATGTGCTTGATCAGGCGCATGCGTTTCACACGCAGTTGGCGGGTTATTTTGCCGGGCTGAGTGATGCCGCTGACAATGAGCGTGTCCGTCTTCTGTATTCGTACCTGAGCCAGCATGAACAGCTACTCTCCCAGATTCTCACGCGGTATCGTGGCGATGCCCCCAGCCGTCTGATGGATGCCTGGTTGCAGAATGTTCCGGATGATCGCTCCCTGCATGCCTGTGCCGTGCTGGATCTCCAGCCTGATACTGATCCTGATGACGTGGTCACGGCTTCATTGAGCTATGACGACTGTCTGATTTCCCTGTACAAAGCCATGCAGGAAGCCTCGACCCAGCAACCAGAGGTGAAGGAGTTATTCGATACCCTGCTGGCACTGGAGGAAAACGAGAAACACCGCACCACACTTAACATGCAGTCCCTTTATGACTGGTGAGCGGTAGTACTCCTGAACGGACATAAAAAAACCGGCAATTGAGCCGGTTTTTTTATGTCTGCATGCCTCACTCAAGCGGTATGGGCAACTGCGGGGAAAGCGGCACGATTCGGGCTGCCTTGACCGTGTTGTCACGCACTTGCAGGACCTCTATTTTATAAGTCCCGACCTTCAGGGACAGCATGGATTCGGGAATGGTTTCCAGCGTCTCGATGATCAGACCATTCAGCGTTTTGGGGCCGGTTGTGGGTAATTGCCAGTGCAGGATGCGATTGATGTCTCGAATGTTGGCACTGCCATCAATCACCCATGACCCATCGGCTTGCGGAAGGATGTCCTTGTGGGAGTCACTGACGCTGGTGGTGAACTCGCCAACTATTTCTTCAAGGATGGCCTCCAGGGTGACGATACCCTGCACATCGCCATACTCATCCACAACCAGGCCAAAGCGGCGCTTCAGTTTCTGGAAATGTACCAGCTGGGTTTGCAGTGGCGTTCCCTCGGGAACGTAATAGGGTTCGCGCACGTATTGCAGGATCTCGGCCTTGTTCAGCCCGGGCTTGCCCAGAAAACGGGTGGCATTGCGCACATGCAGGATGCCGATGCAGTCATTGATGTCACTGCGGAAGACCGGAAGGCGGGTGTGCTGGGTAGAGCGCAACTGTTTGGTGATGGTGTCGATGTCATCCTCGATATCAATGCCGTCCACTTCGCCGCGCGGCACCATGATGTCGTTGACCGTAATGTTGTCGAGCTCAAGCACGCCAAGCAGCATTTGCCGGTGCTGCTTGGGCAGGAACACATCCTGAACCAGGGTGCGCAGTTCATCCATGTTGAGCTTGTGATCCCCCTTGGCCAGGGAATTCAGGCGGAACAGGGTGTTGGTGGTGACATTAACAACCCAGACCAGTGGATATAGCACCTTGAGCAATACGGCCAGAACCGGTGCTGCAATGCGCGCCACGGTGTCGGGGTGTTTGGCGGCAAAGGTTTTGGGGCCGACTTCGCCGAAGACCAGAATGATGAAGGTGAGGAGGCCCGCAGCAATGGCAATGCCGGGGTCACCTGCCAGGCGCAAGCCGATCAGGGTAGCTACCGAGGAGGCGCCAATGTTGACGACGTTGTTGCCAATCAGGATGACCCCGATCAGCCGGTCAGGTTGGGCCAGCAACGTAAGGATACGTTTGGCGGAACGATCACCTGTTTTGGCCTGGTGCTTCAGGCGATAACGGTTGGCGGTCATGATGCCGGTCTCGGCGCCAGAAAAGAACGCCGAGCAGGCAATGAAAGTCACGACCAGGATAAACAAAAAACCAAGGGGGGTTTCGTCCACAGGGGCTGCCAGAAAAGCGGAGATGAAAGGGTTTTAGCGGGCGAAGACCATCAGCGTCAAGCCGCCCTGTGCAGGATCAGCTCCAGCACCAGCTTGCTGCCATAGAAACCAAGCAGCAACAGGCCAAAACCCCAGAGAGTGAAACGGATGGCGGTGGGGCCACGCCAGCCCATCCAGTGGCGTCCGGCCAGCAGGACGGCAAATACCCCCCATGCGGCCAGTGTCAGCAGCGTCTTGTGGGCAAGGTGCTGGGCAAACAGGTCATCCAGCGTCAGGAAACCGCTGAGAATGGCCAGCGACAGCAGCACAAAGCCGATGCCGATCAGGCCGAACAACAGGGTTTCCATGGTTTGCAGGGGGGGCAGGGCATGCATCAGCCCCCGTTTGTGCTTGCGCAGGTGCTTGTCCTGGATGGCCACCAGAATGGCTTGCGCCGCCGCAATCGTGAGCACGCTATACGCCAGGATAGACAGCAGGATATGTGATTCCGCCCCCGGACTGAGGTTGGTCAGTGGCACGAAAGGGGATTGCAGGAACAGCGAGAACAGCAGACCTACCGCAGCCAGTGGAAAAGCCACCATGGCAATGCTGATGACGGGCATGTACAGGCTCATGCCAATGGCGAGCGCGGCGATCAGCCAGCCTTCCAGGGAGATGACCGGGAGCAGGCCCAGATTGATGCCGGCTGGCTGGTATATAAGGTCATGCACGGAGATCAGGTGAAGGGGCAGTGCCAACCCTCCCAGTGCCAGAATGACCGGGGTGCGGGGCTTTTCACGGCGAGCAAGTTGTCGGCCCAGCAGCAGGCTGGCTACCGTGTACAACAGGGCAGCAGCAAGGCCGGCCAGTGTTGCAATCATGATGCGGTAATTCCTTGTTCCGGCAGCGGGATGAAATGGGGTGGGATGGCTTCCGAGACGAGGTCGCAGTGTCGCACAAGGTGTTGTTGTTTTGAAGCAAGCGCCCGTAAGTGACTGTCATGAGACTGGCTGGTGACTGGCTGTGCCAACAGGGCGACAGCACGCCACGCCTTCCCTATAATCGACCCCCTGTTTCATTCTCAGCGGATGCCCCCGATGTTCGATAACCTCACCGACCGCCTCAGTCACAGCCTTCGCAATGTCACGGGTTCTGGCCGCCTGACCGAGGACAACATCAAGGACACCCTGCGTGAAGTGCGCATGGCCCTGCTCGAGGCGGATGTCGCCCTTCCGGTGGTCAAGGACTTCATCGACCGTATCCGTGAGCAGGCACTGGGGCAGGAGGTCATGCAGGCCCTGTCACCCGGCCAGGCCTTTGTAAAGATCGTGCACGACGAGCTCGTGCGCACCATGGGCGATGCCAATGAATCCCTGAATCTTGCGACCACGCCGCCAGCAGTCATCCTGATGGCGGGCCTGCAGGGCGCCGGTAAAACCACTACGGTGGGCAAACTGGCGAAGTATTTGCAGGAGCGTGAGAAGAAAAAGGTGCTGGTGGTCTCGGCCGACGTTTACCGTCCTGCCGCTATCCGGCAGCTGGAAATGGTCGCCGCCGATGTTGGTGCCATTTTCTTCCCCTCGACGCCTGATCAGCACCCCAATGACATTGCCCGTGGCGCCATCGCCGAAGGCAAGCTGAAGTTTGTCGATGTGGTCATCATTGATACCGCCGGTCGTCTTCATATTGATGAAGAGATGATGGGCGAAATCAAGTCGCTGCATGCGGCGATCAACCCGGTGGAAACCCTGTTCGTGGTGGATGCCATGACGGGTCAGGATGCGGCCAACACCGCCAAGGCGTTTAACGATGCCCTGCCGCTGACAGGTGTGATTCTCACCAAGACTGATGGTGACGCCCGTGGTGGTGCCGCACTGTCCGTGCGCATGATTACCGGCAAGCCCATCAAGTTTCTCGGCATCGGTGAAAAGTCCGATGCGCTGGAGCCTTTCCATCCTGACCGAGTTGCCTCCCGTATTCTCGGCATGGGTGACGTGCTCTCGCTGGTGGAAGAAGTCGAGCGCAAGATCGACAAGGAAAAAGCGGAGAAACTCGCCAAGAAGCTCAAGAAGGGCAAGGGTTTCGATCTGCAGGATTTGCTCGAACAGTTTCAGCAGATGCGTAATCTTGGCGGCATGGGTGGC
>CAYGBB010000039.1:0-11297 GCA_964347985.1 uncultured Moraxellaceae bacterium | reverse complement strand
CTCACCGGCGCCCTCAACAAGGGGGCCTCGCAGCGCATCGCGGAAACCGGCAAGTGGTGGATCGACTGCACCGAGCATGGCGGCATGGAGCGCTATGGTGCCGGCTTCAAGTCCACCATTCATGTGCGCATGGTGCATGCCATGGTGCGCCGGCATTTGCCCAAGAATCCGCAATGGAACAACGAAGTGGACGGTTTGCCGGTCAACCAGATCGACATGGTCGCCACCTATCTGGCGTTTGGCCCGGTGATGCTGGTGGGCATGCGCGCCATGGGTATTCCGGTGCTGCCGAAGGACTCGCGTGCCGTCATGCACCTGTGGAAATACGCCGGCTGGCTGATGGGGGTGCAGGATGAGTGGCTGGTGGATGACGAGCGTGCGGGACTTGTGCTGCTGTACCAGACCTACATGACACAGAGTCGTCCGGACTGGACCAGCAAGGAGCTGGGCCAGGCACTGGCACTGGAGCCGCTGGACCGCAAGCTGGCCTGGCTGAAGGACTGGCCGCGCCTGCACGAGCTGCGCCTGAAAACGCTGTATCACCAGCATCTCAGCACGACCAGCCTGTTTTTTGGCAAGCGTCAGCGCAGTCAGCTCGGGTTGCCGGAAAACGTGTTCCCCTGGTTTCCGTTGCTGACGGCCGGTCCGCGCTTTCTCAACTACACCCGCAAGAGCCTGCTGCCATCGACGCGGCGGCAGCTGGAACAGGAAGGGCGTGCGGCCCAGCTGGAAGCGCTGGGCACCATGTTTGGTGAAAAGGAGCACGCGATCATCAAGCCGGGCGAGCAGCATCCGGCCCATATTCGCTGAGTGACTGCATGAGCGCTCGCGGCATGTTGCCGCGAATGCACACGTGAACAATTACTGGAGCATCGCATGTCGGTTTTGCCATATTTCTCCGAAGCCAATCGTACGGTCCGGCGTACCCTGCCGGGCAGCGCCGGCCTGCCTGTGCTGGGCTACAGCCTGGCCTTCCTGAACAATCCGGTCAAAGTGGGTACGCGCCTGTATCGCGAACTGGGTCCGGTGTACTGGATCAATGCCTTCGGCATGACGTTCTTGCAGATGCACGGGCCTGAGGCCAACCAGTTTGTGTTCCGCAACCAGAATGATGTTTTTTCCAATAATCAGGGGTGGGATTTTTATATCGGCAAGTTTTTCAAGCGCGGCATCATGCTGCTTGATTTCGAGGAACATCGGCATCATCGCGGCATCATGCAGGCCGCCTTCAAGAAGCCGGTGCTGATGCAGTATCTGGCCCGCATGAATCCGGCAATCGAGAAGGGCATCGGCCGCTGGCAAACGGGCGATGAATTTCCGGTGCTGAAGAAAATAAAACAGCTGACGCTGGATATGGCGACGGATGTTTTCATGGGGGAGCAGCTGGGGCCGGAGGCCGACAGGATCAATCAGGCATTTGTTGACTGTGTGCGCGCCGGCACATCGATTGTGCGTTTCCCGGTGCCGGGCGGTCGCTGGAAAAAAGGTCTTGATGGCCGTAAGGTGCTGGAGGATTTTTTCCGCTCACGTATTGCACACAAGCGGGCACATCCCGGCGAAGACCTGTTCTCGCGCCTGTGTCAGGCGGAGGACGAGCTCGGGCGTCGTTTCAGTGATGACGACGTGATCAATCACATGATCTTCCTGATGATGGCGGCACACGATACGTCCACGATCACGCTGTGCTCGATTTTCTACCATCTGGCCAAATATCCGGAGTGGCAGGAGCGGGTGCGCGAAGAGGCACTTGCACTCGGCAAGCGTGATCTTGATCACGACGATCTTGCGAAGCTGGAAAGCATGGGGCTGGTGATGAAAGAAGCCTTGCGCATGATTGCACCGGTGCATGGCATTCCGCGCAAGACGGTGAAGGATTGCGAATTCATGGGCCACCACATTCCGGCAGGCACGTTCATCGCCGTGAGTCCGATGGTGTCACATCATCTGGCCGACTGGTGGGACAAGCCGGAAGTGTTTGATCCTGGCCGGTTCACCGAGGCGCGTAACGAGCACCGCAAGCATCCTTATCTGTATGTGCCGTTCGGTGGTGGTGCGCACATGTGTATCGGCCTGCATTTTGCGGAAATGCAGATCAAGGCCATCCTGCATCATGTCGTGCAGCAATACCGCTGGAGCGTTCCGGAGGGCTACACCATGCCGGTGGATTTCACCTCGCTGCCGGTGCCGGCGGATGGCCTGCCGGTCAAGCTGGAACGGTTGTGACCGGCAACAGCAAATCATAAAAAAGGCGGTCATGTGAATGGCCGCCTTCTGGTTTTTCTGCCGGGACTCAACGCATCTGCAGCCACTCGCGCAAAGCGCTGTAGACGCGTTCATCGCTCAGTATGGACATGTGGCCCAGCGCCGGAAGCTCCACACGGGTGATGTGCTTGCCCGAGAGTGCCTTGTCCGTTTCCACATGCTGGCCCAGCGCACTGCGTACCGGGACCAGGCCATCCCCCATCCAGTGCCGCTTGCCTTCACGGCCAAAATGACCGGCCAGCAGCAGGTGCCGGGCATGATCCACCAGCTCGACCGGGTGTTCGTGTTCGGGCGGGGTCACCCGGCCATGACGCAAGTCCATGATGCCGGTGCTGCGCAGATTGCCCAGTTTCATCAGCGGTTTGGTATAGGGTGTGAGGGCCAGCAGGCTGTTGGCGCCATGACCCAGCCGCTCCAGCGGTGCGCCCTGATGGGGGGTGCCGAGGTAGGCGGCCTGGCGCAGGCGGGGCAACCAGCGGGACTCGTTGACGCCGGCATGATGGCTGGCGGCCCGGATCACCAGGCCTCCCATGCTGTGGCCAATCAGGGTGAGGTCCGGCCCCTTGCCGGCAAAGACGGATTCCAGCAGTCCGGAAAGGGCAGCCCCGTTTTCATGAATCGGGCGGCCGCTGTTGTAACGCAGCCAGGCAACGGCATGGCCATCTTCACGCAGTTCCCGGACAAAGCCGGAGTGATGAAAGGACTGCCATTCCCGCTCGGACAGGCACACGCCGTGGATGAACAGCACGGCACCGCGGCGGCTTTGGCCGGCCCATTCCTCGGCCGTGATGGCGACGCCGAACTCGTCGTGCAGCGTCATCCCGACGTCCAGAGGGTTGCTCCAGGCAGACAGGGCATCGCCCGCCACACCGTTAAGGGCACTCTGGAACAGTCCCCATTCACGGCTGTTGGGACGGGGTTCATGGGCGGCGAGGTAGGATTTGGCCGTCTGTGCCAGTGTCAGGAATGCCTTCATGATCAGCTGGTACGGCAGTGGTGCCTGCTCGGCCTCTGCCGTGGCGTTCGCCTTCCAGGGCAGCGGGGTGCGTCTAATAGTGGCGTGGGTCTCCGCGACCAGGCGCGTCAGTTCACTGGCCCCGAGCAATGCCACATGGGCGAGCGCCAGTCCTCGTGCTGCCAGCAGGGGCAGGGGGGCGGCGGTGGCAATTGGCGGGCGGCCGTTGATGGGAGCGTCGGATGTCACGGGTATCGTCATGATCAGTAATTCTTTGTGAACGCGTGTTCACAATCCTCGCCGCATGGCCGCGCCAGGTCAAGGGCCATTGGTCGCGCACATTGTCAGACAATGTTGCGGCTCGGCCTGAAAGGGCAGGACTGCGGTAGCATGAGGTGTTGTCACTCGACAACTCGAAACAGCCCCTTATTCATCCGCGTGTTCAACAAGGAGGAACCATGTCCCGCGCAGTAGCCCGCATCATTTTCCTGGTGCTGGGGATAGGTCTCGGCACGTTCAGTGCCGCCGGTGAGTATTTTCTCGATGGCGACCAGAAAAAGGACCTGGTGCTGCATGGCCGCATGACCGGCCATGACAACGCGCTTTACGATGTCTGGATTGTGCCGGGCTATGTTCCGCCTGCACGCAATGCCCGCAAGGGCTGGAAGCAGTCCGGAGAAGAGCTCAAGGCCTATGGCCGTGCCGGGCATTATCGCAAGCTCCGCAAGACCTCCCGGGCCTGGATGCGGTTTGCCCGCAAGGACATGTTGCAAGAGTTTGCCCTGACAGGCACACGTACCGCATGGACCGAGGCCATGGGCACGGCTCACCAACGCGTCGAGCGGCGGGTTTTTGGCTGGTGGTTTGCCTATCCGTGGGCCTTGCTTGAGGCCTCTACGGAAAGCGTGCTGCGCACCGGTATCGGTATTCCGGCAAGTGCTGCAACGGCCCTCGGCTCGTTTACGGTGGTGCCTGCGGCCTACGTGGTGGCACCTGCTGCCAGGAGTGTGACCTATGCCGCCGTACCGGGCACTGCCCTGCCGCTGGTCGCGGCGAGCTGGAATACCGTGATTGCCCCGCCACTGGCGCTGGCGGGCCAGCAGCCGGCAGCCGAGCGTGCCGATGGCTTCTGGATGAAGCGTATGCAGGATCCGGCCGAAGCGGATATTCGTGCTCGGATGATCGCCTGGCAGGCGCAGTGGCGGGAAGATCCTGCACTGGCGGAGGTGCGGGAGTCACAGGTCGCCAGCAACAAGAAGCACACGGAGAATATTGCGGCACTGCGTGCCCGCATCGAGGCCGAAGAAAAGGCCCGACGTGATGAGGTGGCCGCTATCGAGGCTGAGCGTCGTCGCCTGGTCGCTAAAAAAACCATTGAGCAAGCCCCGGCCTTGCGTGAGGAACTGTCGACGCAGGGTTACACCCCTGCGCGTTTGCAGTCGCTGCGTGAGGTGCTGCAGAAAACGCTGCAGGAGCAGGGCATGAACGAGGAAGAAGCAACGCGCATGCTCGACGAGCTGACCGGTGGTGACGCTACCCTGCCCGGACAACAGCGCGATGCCGACGAGAAAACCGACCCCTTGCTGCAGATAAAAGACCGATTGTAGGCCGGCAGTGGGGAACGTCATTGTCGGTGGGTATTGCCACCGGCAATGACTCAGGCCACCAGCTTGTCCCGTTGTGTCAGCTCAGGGAACCAGCGCATCCACAAGGCCACCACCAGCAAGGTGCCTGCCCCACCGATGATCACCGCCGGAATCACGCCAAACAGGGCGGCAGTGGCGCCGGATTCGAACTCCCCCAACTGGTTCGAGGCGCCGATAAACAGGAAGTTGACGGCGTTGACGCGGCCGCGCATGGCGTCCGGTGTTTCCAGTTGCACGAGTGAGGAGCGCACCACCACGCTGATCATGTCGGCCGCCCCCAGCACGAACAGGGCGCCCATCGACAGCAGCAGCGAGGTCGACAGCGCAAACACCAGCGTGGCCACCCCGAACACGGCGACGGCACCGAACATTATTTTCCCCACGCTTTTTTCCAGCGGAAACTTCGCCAGTCCGACTGACATGAGCAGGGCGCCTGCGGCCGGTGCTGCCCGCAAGAGTCCCAGGCCCCAGGGACCGGTCTGCAGGATGTCGCGGGCAAAGATCGGCAGCAGCGCGGTGGCGCCGCCGAGCAGCACGGCAAACAGGTCCAGCGAAATGGCGCCGAGCAGCACCGGGTTCTTGCGGATGAAGGCGATGCCCGCAAAAACGGAATTGTCTTCAGGGTTTGCCACCGGTGCCGGCGGGGTGTGGGTGTAGGCGACCAGGCCCAGCAATGCGGCCGAAGCGGCATACAGCAGCGCCGTGATCGCATAGACGGTTTCCGCGCCGCCGACATAGGCAATGCCGCCCAGTGCCGGCCCGCTGATGATGGCGGCCTGCATGGCGGCGCTGGAGGCGCTCACTGCACGGGGCAGGTCTTCCGTGCGGACCAGTGCCGGCAGCATGGCGGCCAGCGTGGGTGAGCCGAAGGTCTTGGTGATGCCCAGCAGGAAGGCGGCGATGAAAATGGCTTCCCTGGAAATCCAGCCCTGCCAGCTCGCCACGCCCAGCGTGACGGCGATCAGGCACTGGGCGATGTTGCAGAGCTGCACGATGCTGCGCCGGTTGTAGCGGTCGGCGACGTGGCCGGCGACCAGCACAAACAACAGTGCCGGCAGGAATCCGATCAGGCCGACCATGCCCAGATCCAGCGCGCTGCGGGTGATGTCGTAGATTTGCCAGCCCACGGCCACGGCCAGCATCTGGAAGGCGGCCATGGTGAAGATGCGCACAAACCAGTAGAAGGCAAAATCGCGATTGATGAAAAAACCTGGGCGGTGGGCAGTCATGGCGGGGGGATGGTTGTCGGATGAAGTGAGCAGCATACGTCCGATGCCATTTCAGGCAAATGCGTCAAATGGGCTTGATGAGCTTCTTGCCGGGGCAGGGTTCAGTATTGTCTGCACATGGAAATTATGTGCTGGGGCTCTGGGTCGCGCTCAGGCCGAACGGGCAGTCAGCCAGTCGGCAACCGGTGCCCAGATGGCGGCGGGTGCCTTGCTGCCGGACAGGATGCCCATGTGGCCGCCGGGTGCGTGCAGGAAGGTCTTGTCACTGGTGCCCGTCAGCGAGTTCAGGGCCTCGATGGCCGGGCGCGTCACCATGGTGTCGCTCTTGCCGCCAATGGTGAACAACGCCGCGTGGATGTCGGCCAGGCGTGCGACGGTGCCGGCAATATGCAGGGTGCCGGTCGAAAATTCATTCTCGATCCACAACCGCCCGATCATGTCCTTCACCACGCCACCGGTGTAGGGCACCATGTTGTCCAGAAAGGCAGACTGGGTGGCGTGATCGGCAACAAACTCGCGATTCCCCAGCTGGCGCAGCAATTCCCAGTACCCCATCACACTGCCGACCGGATTGGTCATCTTGAAGCCGACCACATTCATCCAGCCCGGCGTATGCAGAAAGGCGGCCGGCACATCGTGAATGCGCCACCCGGTTTTCCGTTCCACTTTTTCGGCCTGGCGTTTCACTGCCTGATAAAAGCGGCCAATCGCGCCAGACGCGTGCGTGTTGATCGGCGCGCCCAGAATGACGAGATTGCGGATGTGTGCGTCGTGGGTGAGTGCTGCGTAGCAGAGAGCCAGTACCCCGCCCAGACTCCAGCCATGCAACGACAGGTCCTGCTGGCCACTGTGGGCGCGGACCGCCTGAATGAATTCCGGCAGCAGGTGGGCGGCATAGGTTTCAAAGGTGTAGTGCGTATGCCGAAAGCGCGGAACACCCCAGTCAATCAGATACACATCAAAGCCGCGGGCGAGAAAATACTTGACCAGGCTGCGATCCGGAAACAGGTCGTAGATGCTCATGTTCACGGCCAGCGGCGGCACGATGACCAGCGGCACGCGCTGACGCTGCCGGGATACCGGCATGCTGGTGCCATCCATCATGACGCTGCTGTCTGTCAGCGGACGGTAGTGGCGCAGTTGTACCAGTCCGTTGTCGTGCACCACATCAAAGACTGTCCGGTTCGCCTGTACCAGTGTTTCCGTGCGCAGGAAGCGGTCACGCGCATTGCGGGCGACATGACGGGCGCGGCGCATGAAGGGGCGTGACGGTGCGGCAGTGGCTGGGGCGGGCATCGGGCGGATCTCCGGTAGCTGATGCGCGGACTATACGACGCCCGTGCCAAGGGTCACTGACCGGAACCGTCAATCGCACTGACATTTTGGACAATCCACCCGGTACGGCTCAGGGGGTGCCGCCCACCATGCGCGAAATACGCAACTCCAGCACATGGGCGTCGTCGAGCTTTTTCATGGCACGGTACAGGCTGGCGAGTTGATACAGGCTGCGCGCCACATCAGGATGATTCAGGCCGAAATTCTTTTCCATGATGCCGGTGGAGCGCTGATAAAGCGGTTCTGCCAGATCAAAGCGGCCCTGGTTGCGATAGAGCAGGGCCAGATTGTCGAGGGCGGTGGCGACATTGGGATGATCGGGCCCGAGGTTCTTTTCCATGATGAGCAGGGCGCGCTGGTAGAGCGGCTCGGCCTGCGCCAGCTGTCCCTGGGTGTCATGAAGCATGGCGAGATTGTTCAGTGCGGAGGCCACGGCAAGGTGCTGCGGACCGTGGATTTTTTCCAGTGTGGCCAGTGCTTGCCGGAACAGGGGTTCGGCCTGGGCATACTGTTTCTGGCTGCGATAAAGGAAGGCCAGATTGATCTGGCTTTTGGCGACCTCGGCATGCGCACTGCCGAGGTTTTGCTCCTGAATGGCCAGCGCACGCCGGTACAAGGGTTCGGCCTGGGCAAGTTTGCCCTCGGTTTCAAGATAAGCGGCTAGCTGACTCAGGGTTGTTGCCAGATCCGCATGGGTCGGGCCGAGCTGTTTTTCCTGCAGGGGCAGCAGGCGCTGGTAGAGCGGGAAGGCCTGGGCCGCCTTGTCCTGCCGGGAATACAGCGCGGCCAGATGCGTCAGCACGGCGGTCAGTTCGGGCCCGGCATCCGGGCGTTTGCCAAGAATGTTCAAGGCGAGCGTGTAGTGGGTCTCGGCCTTTTCCGGCCGCCCCAGGCTGTCATGCAGCTGACCGAGCCGGAACAGGCTGGCCGCCACATCAGGATGGTTGGGCCCCAGGGCACTTTCACGAATGGCCAGGGCCTTTTCATGCAGGGTCTCGGCCTTGTCCAGCTGCTTCAGCTGGCGATGCGCCTCAGCCATGGTGCTCAGGGTGGTGGCGATGTCCGGATGGCCGGCCTCCAGTGTTTTCTCCTGGAGCGCCAGCACGCGCTGGTAAATCGCCAGTGCCTGTGCCGGTTGCCGTAAGGCGAGTTGGGCCGTCGCCAGTTTTTGCAGGCCGGCAGCCACCTCGGGGTGCTCGCGCCCGAGTGTTTGCTGGCGGATGAGGATGGCGCGCTTGTAGAGCGCTTCTGCCGGCGCAAAGGCATTCAGGGCCATGTGCTGGTCTGCCAGACTCATGGCGGTGGCGCCGACATCGGCGTGATTCAGCCCCAGCCGTTTTTCACGCAAGGCCAGTACGCGCTGGAGCAGGGGCACCGCCGCTGCGGGCTTGCCCTGGGCGGCATAAAGCACGGCCAGATTATTGAGACTGGTGGTGACATCGGGATGGTTCGACCCCAGGGCCTTTTCACGGATGGCCAGCGAGCGCTTGTACAGCGGCTCGGCCTGGTCATACGCGCCCTGCAGGCGGTAAAGCTGCGCCAGATTGTTGAGGCTGGTGGCAACATCGGCATGATGCGGGCCGAGAGTCTTCTCCCAGATGGCCAGTGAGCGCTTGTAGAGCGGTTCGGCGAGTGCGTACTCCCCTCCGGCACGGTACATGAAGGCCAGATTGTTAAGGCTGGTGGCAACGTTGCGATGTTCCTTGCCGGAGTGCTGTTCGGCCTGGGCGAGAGCCTGTTTCGCCAGTACCACGGCCCGGGCATGGTCGCCCTGCTGGTGCAGTGCCACGGCCTCCTGACTCAGGGCCTCCCACCCTTCTTCTGCCCAGGCAACAGGCGCGAGTGCCATGGCCAGCAAGAGGGTGGCAACAGTGAGCGGGCGGGTCAGGTGATCCATGTGTTCTGCTTTCCTGTGGGTGTCGCCGGATGACACTGTGTGGCGCGGAGGGATTCTTTCAGTCGGAGTGGGGGCATTCTAGACTGGCCGCCCTGTCACCGGAATCCGGTGCACGGCCTTACTGCCGAACGGCAGGTGCCCGTCATGCCCATAACAACAATTACGGTTTCCCATCATGCGTGTCTTCGTCCTGACGTTACTGTTCATGCTGTCTGCGGCCTCCCTGGCGTTACTCTCTGGTTGCTCTACCCTCCATACCAGCGCCCCCAGGATCGTTGATGCCAGTGGTGGCCTCAAGAAGACGGTGTATCAGGGCGAGCTGCGCACGGAGGACAATACCCTCATCCGCTTCACGGTGTTCCAGCCGGCCCTGTCCGCAGGCACGACCGCGCCCCTGATCGTGCATACCCACCCGTTTGGCCTCTGGCGCTTTGCCGGCCCGCAACGACCGCTGACCCACGTGCTGACCTCGGGCGAGGTGGTTCGCCGGGCATGGCATGAAGGGTACTGGGTGATCAGCTTTGACCAGCGTGGCCATGGCGATTCCGGTGACGTGATGCATATTGCCGATCCGCAACGGGAAGGCCGGGATGTGTCGCGCATCATCGACTGGGCGCAAAAGAATCTGGCCATTACGGCGGTGGAGGGTGACCCCCGTGTCGGCATGGTGGGCGAGAGTTATGGTGCCGGCATCCAGCTGGTCGCCTCGGCGCTTGATCCCCGGATTGATGCACTGGTGCCGATTGCCGGCTGGTATAACCTGGAGCGTGTGCTGGCCCCCAACGGCGTGCCGAAGAGCGGCTGGCTGAGCATCCTGGTGCTGGCCGGCAACACCATTTCCGATCTTGATCCGCGCATGAACAGCGCCTACATGACCGCACGTCGCGGCGTCATCGAGCCATGGGTGCTGAGTGAATTGTCCACTCATGATGTTTCTCATTTTTGCCGTTCCGGCAAGGCTCCGCATGCCGATGCCCTGATTTTTCAGGGATTTCGTGATGTGCTGTTTCCGGTCAATGAAGGCCTGGATATTTACACCTGCATGAAGCAGGCAGGACGGGATGCGCGTTTCGTGGCAATTGATGACGGGCATCTGTTGCCAATGACGCAGATGTCGCCGGGCTGGCTGATGGGCTGGAATGTCGAGAAGAAACTGCACTGCGATGGACGCACACAGAACACGGTTGACGTCATCGGTTCCTGGTTTGATGCCAAGCTGCGGGACCGCACGGAAAAGCTGGCCGATGTGCCGAGCTACTGCCTGACCGGGGATCAGAAAATTGACCTGGCTGGCGCCCCGCCGCCGCGACAGACCTTTGAGGTGCCGCGCGCGCAGGTGGGCAGCGGTGCCAGCGGTCTGGTGGAGTGGGCGGCCCGTCCGCTCGATTATGTCGGCAACCTGTTCGTGTCATCAAAGGGGGATGCGTTGCCACCGGCAACGGATGGCTGGTTACGGCCGGCCATGCTGCCATTGCTGCGCGTGAAGGATGCACAGTGGGTGGTTGGTGTGCCCCGGGCGACATTCATGATCGATCATGAAAACCGCCCGTCACCGGTGCTGTTTGTGCAGGTGGCCGCATGGCGGCCGGGCAGCGGCAGCTACCGTATCCTTAGCCAGCAGGTGACCCCGGTGCGGGGCGCCGGTGAAATCAGGACCGATCTGTCGGCGGTACGTGGCAGGGTTGAGGCGGGAGAAGTAGTGGGTTTGCTGGTGCGGGGCTACCAGGCGCAGTACCGCTTCAGCGGCAGTGGCTGGGGCACGAATGCCAGCATCAGCGGCAGTGTTGCTTTGCCGATGGGGCCGGCATCAACCGTCATGAAAGAGGCGGCCGTTGCCGGCAACTGAGTACGAACTTCTGCACATAAAAAAGACGCCATATGGCGTCTTTTTTATGTGCAGAAACAATTCCGTTTATGCTTTTTTCACAAATTCGGATTTCAGCCCCATGGGGCCAATGCCGTCTATCTTGCAG
>CAYGBB010000038.1:0-11667 GCA_964347985.1 uncultured Moraxellaceae bacterium | reverse complement strand
GCATCACCAAGGCCTACACCACCCGTGTCGGCAGCGGCCCCTTCCCGACCGAACTGGTCTACGATGCCGCCAACGACACCGGCGATGCCATCGGCAAGCACCTGGGCACCAAGGGCCACGAGTTTGGCGCCACCACCGGTCGCCAGCGCCGTTGCGGCTGGTTTGATGCCGCCCTGCTGCGTCGCGCCGTGGAGCTGAACTCGATCTCCGGCCTCTGCCTGACCAAGCTCGATGTGCTCGACGGCCTCGAAACGGTGCGCATCTGTACCGGCTACGACAGCAAGGTGGTTGGCTCCCTGG
Organism: uncultured Moraxellaceae bacterium; assembly: GCA_964347985.1. Taxonomy (GTDB): domain Bacteria; phylum Pseudomonadota; class Gammaproteobacteria; order Pseudomonadales; family Moraxellaceae; genus UBA2031. The sequence continues at coordinate 11,367 of CAYGBB010000038.1, read as the reverse complement.
AGTGCATCATGTCCGATGCCGAATCCTTCGAGAACGTGGTGCCGGTGTACGAGGATCTGCCCGGCTGGAGCGACTCCACCGTTGGCGTGAAAACACTCGACGGCCTGCCCGCCAATGCCCGTGCCTACATCAAGCGCATTGAAGAAGTGGTGGGCTGCCCCATCGACATCATCTCCACCGGTCCGGACCGCGACGAAACCATCGTCCTGCGGCATCCGTTCAACTGAACAACAGGGAGGCGATGATGCAAACATCCGCCTCCCTGTTTTCGCCGCGGCACTGGCTGCGCGCGCCGGTACGCCGCGTCCTGACGCGCCAGCTCTACTTCACCGGTGCCGAATCCGTGGTGCTGGTCATGCTGATCGGCATTGCCCTCGGCGCCATCATTGTCGCCCAGCTGCACTACACCTTCGGCCAGAGTGGCGCCGACACGCTGCGCCTGCTCGCCCAGCTGCTGTTCAATGAACTCGCCCCGCTGGTGACCGCCCTTATCCTGATCGCCCGCTCCTCCTCGGCCATGGCCAGCGAACTGGCCGCCATGCAGGTGCACCGTGAAATCTGGCTGCTGCGCCAGTTTGGTGTCAGCCCCGTGCACTACCTGGTGTTTCCCCGTGTCGCCGGCATGATCCTGGCCAGTGTGTTCCTGGCCCTGTATCTCGCCCTGGCAGCCCTGCTGACGGCAGCCCTGATGACCGCCGGCCCCAATGCCTGGGACGAACTGCTGCAGCTGGGCGATGCCCTGCCCCTGCAACGGGTGTTGAGCGGACTGGCGAAAACCGCGTTGTTCGGCAGTGTGATTGCCCTCATGGCCTGTCGCAGCGGCTTCCGCGCCGGCAACTCCATGACCGACATCCCGCGTGCCGCCTCCCAGGCCGTCGTACGCAGCCTCATTACCGTTTTTGTGCTGGATGCCTTGTGGGGGTTGTTGTGATGACTGCCGTGAACACTGGTGCAATGAGCTCCCTGCCAGCCGCCGGCCGCTGGGCCATCGGAAAAATCCCGCGCGAGGAACTCGAAGCACTTCTGGCCATGGCGAATGACCATGGCATGCGCACCGCCTGGCTGGGACCGGATGCCGGCTTTCTCAGCAATCTCTCGCTGTATGAAAACCTCGAGCTGTTCGCTGACTGGCAACATCGCCCTGGCCGGTTTGACCGCGAACTGGATAAAACCATCACCCTGCTGGGACTGGATGCCAGCGCATGGCTGCACGCGCGTCCGTCACACCAGCCCCCGTCCGTCCTGCAGGATGCGCGCCTGCTGCGACTGGTACTGCTGGCCCCGGACATCGCCATCATCGAGCCGGCCGATGCAGATCGTCTTCTGGAGCTGCCTGCGGAGGCATTTGCCAGCATACTGGCTCACAGCCGCTTGCTGTTGCGCGGCCCTGCCGGCCCCGGGTGGCCAGCCCTGTCCGATGCTGCCATGCTGTCCGGCACTACTGCGGAAACCCCTGCCCCATGAATCGTCCGCCCTCTACCGATCCCCGGTTTCAGCGTCTCGGGCTCAAGCTCGGGCTGTTCATCGGCCTTGGCCTCGTGCTGGGACTGGGCCTGTTGCTGGGCATGGCGGTACGGCAGGGCTATTTCTCCCCCAAGACCCCGGTATTCTTTATTGCCGAAAGTGGCACCGACCTTCGTGCCGGCATGGCCGTGAAACTGTCCGGCTTCAAGATCGGCACCGTGCGCCGCGTCGACCTCAACGAAGCCGCGCGGGTGGATGTGGAGATGGCGATCGAGGATCGCTACATGAAGTGGGTCAAGCGCGACTCCCTGGCAACGCTGGCGCGCGAGGGCATGATTGGCGACAGCTTTATCAGCCTTACCCGCGGCAATCCGGACCTGCCTGCCCTGACCCGGGAAGAGCGCCTGCATTTCGAACTGGGTCGCGGCCTCGCCGACATTGCCCAGGACGTGCGCAACCGGGTGGTGCCGGTCATTGATGAAATGCATGCACTGCTGAAATATGCCAATGATCCGAAAGGCGATGTGCGCAAGGGCTTTGCCCACTTCAACCAGTTGACCGGGGAGCTGCGAGAAACCCGGCGCAAAGTGGACACGGCGCTGGCCGGCATTGATCAACTCAGCCGCGAGGATGCGCCGGCGACGCTGGCCGCCACCCGCCAGACCCTGGAGCGCGCCGATGCCAGCCTGCGTGAACTGGAGGCTGCCATCCCGGCCTTGCGGGCACAGGCCACAACGACACTGCAGTCACTCAGTGACACCGCCAGTTCTGCCACCCGCACGGCCGCCGAAACCGAACGCCTGCTGAAAGACACGGAACCCCGGCTCGTGCGCGTGCTGGGTGAAACCGAGGCACTGATGCGTGACAGTCGCGCCGCCATCAATGCGGCCCGCACGCGCTGGCCGTTCAAGGGGCCGGATCTGGCTCCCGTTGCAGAGCGCATCGACACTGCCGAGCCAGTCATGCCGGCCAAATAACACCGTCACGCGTGCTCTCGCTTGTCTCAGACACTCCTGAACCACGACACATTGCGTATCAGCTGAAACCAGAAAACGCTGCCCATGCCCAGCCCGATGGCCAGCGCCAGTTCATGCAGCGGCAGGGGCGCAAAGCGCAACAGGCCACTCAATTCCGGCACATACAGCGACAGCAGCAGCATCAGAAAGGTAAAACCGGTAATTGCCCACAGCACCGGATTAGGTGTGCGCAGTGACGCCAGCAGCGTATGCGCCCGCGAGCGATTGGAAAATATCAGCGCCAGATTGGCAATCACCAGTGTGGCAAACGCAAAGGCGCGCGCCTCGGCCTCCGGCAATTGCTGCAGCGCCAGAACATAGGCCGCCATTACCACCAGCAGCACACCAGCCCCTTGCACTATTGCCAGTAAAAACGTCTTGCCACCAAACAGCGGCACATCGGAATCCCGTGGCGGACGCTGCATGACATCCGCCTCGGCCGGCTCATTCTCAAATGCCAGCGAGCAGGCCGGATCAATGATCAATTGCAGAAAGGCGATGTGCATCGGAAAAAACATGGCAGGCAGACCGAACAACACCGGCAACAACGCCATGCCGGCAATCGGCACATGCACCGCGAGAATATATGACATGGCCTTGCGCAAATTATCAAAAATGCGCCGCCCCAGTTTCATTGCACGTACAATCGAGGCAAAATTGTCATCCAGCAACACCAGCGATGATGCCTCGCGAGCCACATCGGTGCCGCGGCCTCCCATGGCAATGCCGACATGGGCCGCCTTGAGGGCGGGCGCATCATTCACGCCATCTCCCGTCATCGCGACAATATCGCCATTGGCTTTCAGCGCCTGCACGATACGTAACTTCTGGTCGGGCGAAATGCGGGCGCACACACTCACGGTGCCGATACGGGCCTGCAGTTCGGCATCACTCATCGCCGCCATTGCCTCGCCCGACAACACCACGCCTTCCGTGATTCCCGCCTGCGTGGCGATGGTGCGCGCCGTGGCGGGATAATCCCCGGTAATCATCACGACACGAATGCCGGCCTCATGACACTCACGCACGGCGGCCGGAATTTCTGCGCGCAAGGGGTCGTATAGTCCCAGCAATCCGACGAACCCGAAATCGAAGTCATGTTCGCTGGGCGGCCAGTCCTCACCGGCAAACCGGGCTTGCGCCACCGCCAGCACGCGCAGGCCATCCACGGCCATGACATTCACGTCATCGGCAATTTTCTGGCGACGGCCTGCATCGAGATGGCACAAATCAACAATAGCCTCTGGCGAGCCTTTGGCCGCCACCACATGCACATCGCCGGCAGTCGCGCGCCAGACCTGTGACATGGCCCGTAATTCCGGCGTCAGTGCATATTCATGCACCAGCTCCCAGTCCCGGTGCAGGTGTTCGGTATTGGCGAGGAAATGCCGGCCCAGCAAATGAAAGGCCTGCTCCATGGGATCGAAGGGATCCTGCGCGCTCGCCAGGATGGCGAACTCCACCAGCGTGTGCACATCCTCCGGCAGGGCGGGGGGCGCAGCCTGATAATCCACGGCCATGTTGCGCGCTCCGGACTGCAGGCGTGCGACGGTCATGCGGTTTTCCGTCAGTGTGCCGGTCTTGTCCACGCACAGTACCGAGGTGGCCCCCAGTGTTTCAATGGCATTGATGCGTCGCGTCAGTACCTTTTCCTGCGACAGCCGCCGTGCGCCCAACGCGGGAAAAACAGTGAGCACCACCGGATATTCTTCCGGCAACATCGCCATGGCGAGTGCAATGCCGGCCAGCAGTGCCTGCAACCAGTCGCCATGCAGGAGGCCATGCGCAATCACGAGAACAAGACTGAGGCTGAAGGCCAGACAGGCCAACGTGCGCACCAGCTGTGCCGTCTGCTTTTGCAACGGTGAGCGCTCTGTCTGTAATGTTTCCAGGGCCGTGCCGATGTGGCCGATTTCACTGCGCGCTCCGGTGGCCGTAATGCGCGCAATCCCCTGCCCGCGCACCACCAGCGCGCCGGAATACACAAAGGGAAGATTGTCACCGCCCGGCCGGCCCGGCACTTCCTTGCCCGTGGCGGCCACTTTGTCGACCGGCACGGCCTCGCCCGTGAGCAGCGATTCGTCCACCTGCATGACACTGGCCGACAGCAGTACCCCGTCGGCCGGAATGCGGTCACCTTCCCCGAGAATGACAAGGTCACCCCGCACCACATCACACCCGGCAATACGCTGCTGCCGGCCATCTCGAATCACCAGCGCGCGTGGGCTGGTGAGATCACGCAGCGCGTCGATGGCGCGCTCGGTTTTGCCTTCCTGATACAGCGTGAGCCCCAGCGTGACCAGCACAAAGCCGAACAGCACCAGCCCTTCCTGCAACTCGCCAAACAGCAGGTACACGCCGCCAGCGGCCAGCAGCAGCAGGAACATCGGCTCGTGCAGGGTTTCCCGGACAATCGTCAGCAATGAGCGGCGCTGCCCCCCCGGCAAGCCATTGGGGCCATCCTCGACCAGTTTGCGGGCCGCCTCTTCTGCATTGAGTCCCTGCAGCTGTGCCGCCTCGTCACGCATCTGCACGACTTCCTTTTTCTAAAACCTGACGTACTTACACGACAGCGCCAAACAGCTTGCCGATGCCGGCCGTTATCCCCAGCGCCAGCGCACCCCAGAACATGACGCGACCGGCGCCCTTCCAGAGACCGGCTCCGCCTGCGCGTGCGGCCAGGCCGCCCAGCAGCCCCAGGAACAGCAGCGAAGCCCCCGACACCGCCGGAATCAATGTGCCGGCCGGCACCACCAGTACCATCAGCAGCGGCATGGCGGCACCTACCGCAAAGGTTCCCGCCGATGCCACCGCGGCCTGTACAGGGCGCGCCGTGACCGTGTGCGACATGCCCAGCTCGTCACGGGCATGGGCACCCAGTGCATCATGCTCCATGAGCTGCAGGGCAACCTGACGGGCCAGCGGCTCGTCCAGCCCGCGCTTGATGTAGATGTGCGTCAGCTCGTCGCGTTCCGCCTCGATGTCCGTGGCCAGCTCGTGTCGCTCACGAGCCAGGTCGGCCTGCTCGGTATCCGACTGTGAACTCACCGACACATACTCACCGGCCGCCATCGACATCGCGCCGGCCACCAGCCCGGCCACACCGGTGATGAGAATGTCGTGGCTGGCCGCACCTGCCGCGGCCACCCCCACAATCAGGCTCGCCGTCGAGACGATGCCATCGTTGGCACCAAGCACGGCGGCCCGCAACCAGCCGATACGATCGGTGCGGTGCAGTTCGGTCAGGGGGGAATGACTCATGAAAACAACCTCGCTTGATGCGGCGGAAAGGAGCAACGGCCTGCTACCACTGCCCACTAAGGTAGCGCAATCACCCCGCAGGGGACATTCGGAAAAAAATACCCGGCACGGATTCTTTCAATCGTGTCACGGGAGTGACGCATTATCTTCATCCAGCTGACGCGGCCCTGAAAGAATGCCTCCGGAAAATGCCACCAACTGCCGCTTGCGGCATGAGCTAGCGCATTCAACCAAGGACTCCCTGCCCATGAACCACCCAGACAGCAACCACGACATAGAAAACATCCCGACCAACCTGTCGGAAAACGAGCACTTCCAGGACGTCGTCAACCGTGTCGCCCTCTCGCGCCGCAAGGTCATCAAGAGCGGCCTCGGCCTGAGCGCCGCCATGTTTCTCGGTGGCTCACTGACTGCCTGTGGCGACGACGATACGGCAGACACGGCAGCGGCCACCGTCACCACCCCGACCAGTACCGGCGCCATTAGTTTCAGCCCGATTGCGACCAGTTCCGGTGACAGCGTTCTGGTTCCAGCCGGTTACTCGGCCCAGATTCTGGCACCGTGGGGCTCGGCCCTGTTTCACGACTCGCCAGCCTGGAAAGGCGATGCCTCTGAAAGCGGCGATGACCAGGCCCGGCAGGTCGGCGACAACCACGACGGCATGCACTTCTTCGCACTGCCTGGCACCGATGCCAGCAGTGAAGGCCTGCTCGTGATGAATCACGAATACGTGAATCTTGAATACTTTTACGCGCCAGGCCCGGACCCGCTCAACCCGATGGAACCGTGGTCGCTGGACAAGGTGCGCAAGGCCCAGCATGCCCACGGCATATCCGTCCTGCACATACGCAAGAACAGCGCCGGCAAATGGGAGGTCGTGATTGGCTCCTACTACAACCGTCGCCTCACCGGGCGCAGCCCGATGGAACTCACCGGCCCCGCTGCCGGCCATGCCCTGCTGAAAACACTGACCGACTCCACCGGCACCCGTGTCTTCGGCACGCTCAACAACTGCGGCAACGGCTTTACGCCGTGGGGCACCTATCTGACCTGCGAAGAGAACTTCAACGGTTACTTCGGCACGACATCCGGTGTGGACTCGCGCGATGCGCACATGAAGCGCTACGGCATTTCCGCCCTTAAATCGGGTTATCGCTGGGAAGAATTCGATAGCCGATTCGATTATGCAACAGATCCGAATGAATCCAACCGCTTTGGCTGGATCGTGGAAATCGATCCCTTCGACCCGAATTCCATTCCGAAGAAGCGGACGGCACTGGGCCGCTTCAAACATGAAAACGTTGCGATCACCATTGCGAAAGATGGCCGCGTGGTGGCCTACATGGGCGACGATCAGGCCAACGATTATGTCTACAAGTTTGTGTCGGATGGAAAATATATTGCCGGCAATCCGTCACTCAACCGGGATCTTCTGGACAGTGGCAAACTGTACGTGGCGAAATTCACCAACGGCGCCACCGCCGCCGACATGATGGGCGTGGGCGAGTGGATCCTGCTCGACAAGACGGCCAACACCACGCTGGCCGCCGACGTAAATTTTGCCGATCAGGGCGATGTACTGGTGAAGACCCGTCTGGCCGCCGATGCGGTGGGCGCCACCAAAATGGACCGTCCCGAGTGGGTAACGGTGCACCCGACCACTCAGGAGGTGTATCTCACACTGACCAATAACTCCAGCCGCGCCCTGGTGGCAATCGATGACGCCAATCCGCGCGAAGCCAACCGTTTCGGCCAGATCATCCGCTGGCGCGAAGCCGGTGGCGACCCCGCCTCGGTTGCCGCGTTTGAGTGGGATCTGTTCGTACTGGCCGGCAACCCGGTGAAATACCCCAAGCCGGACCTGCGTGGCGGCTCGGACAACATCAGCGCCGACAATACCTTCAACAGTCCGGATGGGTTGGCCTTTGATGCCGATGGCCGCCTCTGGATACAAACCGATGGCAACTACTCCAGCACCAGCCACTATCAGGGTCAGGGCAACAACCAGATGCTGGTGGCCGATGTGAAAACACGGTCCATCCAGCGCTTTCTGGTGGGCCCTGCCGGTTGTGAAATCACCGGCATTACCTGGACACCCGATGGCAAGACCCTGTTCATCAACGTGCAGCATCCCGGTGAAGCCAGCGGCCATCCCAATGCGCCAACACCCACCATCGGCATGAGCATGGATGCTTATCTGGCCAGCAACGCAACCGCGTTCAGCACCTGGCCGGACCGCAACCCCGACAGCCGTCCGCGCTCCGCCACGGTGGTCATCAGCAAACTGGACGGGGGCAAGATCGGTCTCTGAGACGGCGTGATCCTCCCATAAAAAAAGGGCCGCTTTTCATGCGGCCCTTTTTTATGCACTGCATTCCGCTCAGTCGTTCCGCTCGATCTTCACCACCAGGCGGTTCTTGCCAATCAGCAACGACCCCACGGCATGCATGAACGCCACAATCGCCCAGGCACCAAGGGCCGACCAGAATCCTGCCAGGGTAAAGCCCGGCAGCAACCAGGCCACCAGACCAAAAACCGCGGCATTGATCACCAGCAGGAAAAAACCAAGCGTGAGCACCGTGATCGGCAGCGTGAAAAAAATCAGCAGGGGCCGTACCACCGTATTGGCAATGCCCAGCAAGAGGGCCGCCCAGAACAGCGTGCTGTAGTGCGTAAAGCTGACGCCATCCAGCAAATAATCGGCCAGTCCCAGTCCGCAGGCACTCAGCAGCAGACGCAACAGCATCTGGTAAAACATCGCAGATCCCCCGCAATCAAAGAGGCCGCTACAGTAGCGGCCTCTTTGGTGTCCCACAAGCAACGCGGGTATGAATTCCGTGATCCGGATCAGGAAACGCTGCGCACTGCGTCCGGCATCGGCAGGGCCGGCATCCCGTCCTCTGGCCGCAGCAGGGCAACAACGGTGGCGGCAGGCACGGCGCCATCACGCGAATGCCGGTAGGTACAGGCCGACAGCAACACCGACGTGCAGCGCGCACCCGCCGGCATGCGGGCAACCAGCACCGCATCCAGTGCCGGCAGGCGGCTCCAGTGCACGTGGGGCTTGAGATGATGGGCGGTGTGATAGCCGAGATTCCAGGAAATCAGGTTGTACAACCGGCTGGTGGTATTGCGCGAGGCGGTGAGATGCGAACTCGTATCCATATCGGAATGCTGCATGTAGGTGTTGTCGAGCAGCCCCAGATACATGACCGGCATCGGCACGATGAAGAGCACCAGCGCCCTTACCGGATCCAGGGCAACAAACACGCCCAGCACCAGCAGGCTGATCGTGCCCCACACCTTGAAGCGGCGGAACAGTTCCGGATACGCCCGCCCGATACGCCAGATTTCCGGATAGATGCGCAGGGCACCCACCACGTCATAACGCACGCGCGACATCACGCGGCCATCAGGCAGGCGCCAGTTGGCCGGATCCTTGTCCTGGTCCAGGTAGTCCTTGTGATGCCCCAGGTTGTGATGCAGCGTCCACGCATAGGGCACCACGCCCGTTTCCAGAAAGAGCACCACCTCATAGACCCGGTTCAGCCAGGGCGACAGGAAGGTCGGGACATGGTGATGGTTATGGGCAATGGAGCCGGGCAGCGCCGACAGGGACAGCAAGACCAGCATCACCCCGGCGACCGTCCAGAGCGAATCCGCAACGAAGAAAGTGATGAGCTGAACCGTGAATATGCCGAGAACAATTACAGACGGAAGCCGATCTTCCTTGTACCGGTATAGCGGGCGCATGGATCCTCCTTTTCCGGCTTTTTCTTGTTATGACTGCTTGTCCACCGGGCGCACCGCTATTGAACATCCCTGGCATAACGACTGCCAACCACCATTCGTCCGAGTCCTCGCCGTACGTCTAAACCACATTTGCTTCATGGCTTTTGCTGCAGCTTGATTTATGTCAACACGTACCCTGTACGTTCGTCCCAGAATCAGCACACTCCCTGAACCAGTGAATCGCCGCCATGAATCTCCCCGTCTCGTTATCTTCTGCACACATCCTCTATGAAAGTGCCGATCACAAATGCGTCTCGTTCTCCTCGCTCGTCAAAGGCGATGGTGTCCAGGCCAACCAGTTCCTGATCGTGCACAAGGGCCATGCCGCGGTGATTGATCCGGGTGGAGACCTCACCTACACCCCGCTCACCATCGAGCTCAGCAAGTACATCAAGCTGCAGAACCTGGATTACGTGATTGCCTCGCACCAGGACCCGGACATCATCGCCTCGATGCCGCGCTGGCTGATGCACACCAAGGCCACCATTGTCGCGTCCAGGCTGTGGGCACGTTTTCTGCCGCATCTGGCCTCGAGCTTCGTCACTGACCGCATGAACGAGGATGTCTCGGAGCGCCTGATGGAGTTACCCGACAAGGGCGGCATCATTCCGTTCGGCGATTCCGTCATCAAGGCGATACCGGCACATTTCCTGCACTCGGTGGGCAACTTCCAGTTTTACGATCCAGTCTCGAAGATCCTGTTTACCGGCGACATGGGCGCCTCGATGGTCGATGACGCCGCCACTCCGGTGACGGACTTTGATGCCCACATTCCCACCATGCGCGGCTTTCACCAGCGCTACATGTGTTCCAAGCGCGTCATCCGCCTGTGGGCCGGCATGGTCCGCACCATGGATGTCGACATGATCGTGCCCCAGCATGGCCGCCCCATTCAGGGCAAGGTCATGATCAACCGTTTCCTCGACTGGGTCAGCGACCTGGATTGCGGCATCGACCTGCTGACCTCGATGGATTACCGCTGCCCGTAACACAGCGGGCATGCAAAGCCCTCGACAAAAGCTGCCACATGGGCAGAATCATCGGCTCACCCGATCGTGTAAAAACAAGAAGCCCTCATGTCACGCCTGCTCAAGCATCTGCTGCATATCCCGCTCACTACCCGGCGCGCCTTTCCTGCTGTCGTGCAGGAAAGCATCCGCGCCGCCATTCACGAAGGGGAACAGACCCACCACGGCGAGATCCGTTTTGTGGTGGAAGGGGACTGGCCGCTGGCGGACATCTGGTCGGGCAAGACCGTCCGTGAACGTGCCGTGGAGATTTTCGGGCTGACGCGGGTCTGGGATACGGCCGACAACACCGGCATCCTGGTCTATGTGCTGCTCTGCGAGCACAAGGTGGAGATCCTGGCGGACCGCGGGCTGAAGGGCGTCATCGGCCCGCAGGTCTGGCACGCGCTCTGCGATGCCATGACCCGTGCCTACCGGGCAGGCCACTTCGAGCAGGGCAGTGTGGACCTGATCCGGCAGGTCCATGTGCTGCTGGCGGAACACTTTCCTTCCGCAGGCGGCAACCCCAATGAGTTGCCCGACCTGCCCATCATCCTGCGCTAGACTTCAGTTGTCGGGGGCCGGGCGATCGCGCTTGGCCTCTTCAGCCACCGGGGCTACCCTACGTGCCCCTTTCCAGACGAGACGCTTCATGTCCTCGCCCGATCTCCGGCAGATGCTGGCCGCCCTGATTGCCACGCCCAGCGTGAGTTGCACCGACCCCAGGCTCGACCAGAGCAATCGCGGCGTCATCGACCAGCTGGCCGGATGGCTGACCGATCTCGGCTTTGCCTGCGAGATCATGGAAGTGCTGCCCGGCCAGCACC
>CAYGBB010000037.1:0-11755 GCA_964347985.1 uncultured Moraxellaceae bacterium | reverse complement strand
GTATTTGCCCTGAGTGGTTATGTGCTCTTCCAGTACCAGGAGGCATTGGGCTATGCACCGGAAAGCAAGAAGACCAAAAGCTACAAGAAGGGCGATCCGGTCCAGTTGCAGGTTGAAATGTTTCTCAAGGATGGTGCCTACAGCAAGGCGATGAGCCTGCTGCAAGCGGATGCAGACAAGAAAGGCGCGACGGTGAATCAGCATGAGCGGTATCACCGCCTGATCTGGGCGATGGGCGCCGAGGAGTTGTTAAAGAAGCATGCAGCTCCTTATTTCAAGGCTCTGCTGCAAGCCGGTCGCGACATGCAGGTGGCCTCTCTGTTGCGTGATTACCTGCAGCGCTACCCGGATTTCCGCATTGAGGACCCAGAGGTGCGCCTGGATATGGCACAGGCCATTGAGCGTGTCGGTGATTACAAGCTGGCGGTCCATGTGCTGAATGGCTTGCACAAGGACAACCCGCACTTTCCTGCCTTGCCAACAGCCTATCTGATGGCCGCCCGCCTGCTGGCGGATCAGCTGGGTATGCCGCAAAAGGGGCTGGCGCTGGTGCAGTTCCTGCATGGCCGCTTTCGTAATCACCGCAGCTTCCCCGAGATACAGAAGGCGCTGACCGACCTCACGGCGCGTGTGCCGGGAGGGCAGTCAGTCTGATCGCATGGTTGAACAGATCAGGCGGGTAACGACACATTCCCCATAAAAAAGCCGCCATGAAGGCGGCTTTTTTATGGGCCCCCGTTTATTAGCTGTTGCTGGCAAGTTGCCGATAGAAACGGGCGCGGGCTGGCTCTTGCAGTCGATCCAGGGCGTCGCCCAATGCCTGTGCGGTCTTGGTGATAAGGGGGTGAGTGGTGTTTTTTTCCAACACCTTCCGCATCAGTTTGTCGGCTTCCATGACTTCATTCATGCGTGTCATGCGGGCAATCAGCTTGAGGCTGGTTTCTATATCAAGTGCGCGCTGCTCTGGCGAGTTGCGCTGATAGTCACGGAAAACCTTCATGACTTCCGTATCATCCCCGCCAGTCAGCCCAAAAAGTCGCCGTGCTACGGCATCGAAAGAGCTGGCGGCCGGGTTCAGCTTTTCCAGGTGATATAGCTGAACCAGTACGCGGGCATCCTGGGGGTAGGCTTTGACCATTTCACGCAGGCGTTTTTGCCCTTCCGTGAAGTCGAGTCGGGCCACCGCATCCAGTGCCTTTTGCAGTGACTCCCGATAGACCAGATCCAGGTCGGTTTCCGGCTCTGCCTCGGGCAGCTCTTCAATATCTTCAGCATCGGCGGTGAACCAGCGGTTATACATCATCAGCCAGAGTGGGCCTGATGCCAGGGCAGCAACCATGGCGGCGACCTCGGAGAGACGTAATCCGCTGACAAAGTACCCGATCACGACGGTCAACAACCATAGCGGCGCCAGCAGCACCGCACTTTGCCGGGCTTTGCCAAACCAGATTACAGGTGACTTGCGGAAGTGCATCAGGAACATGCCGCACAGGCTGGACGCAGCAACCATGGCTCCTGCCATGGGGAGTACGCCCCTGCCATTGACGATCAGGAAGACCAGTGCGCCGATAAAGCCGCCACCGATGGAGCCAGCCAGGACAGCGCCGCTGCCGAGCGCCAGCTCCAGCGCAAAACCGGCACTTAATAACAGGACCACCACCAGAAGCAGGTGCATGGCATCGGGTTGGACCAGATTGTAGGTCAGGAACGTGATGGGCCTGAATTCCTCCGGGTCAACGCCCAATGCCTGTACGCTGACCTTGGTCCGTTCGGCATTGAACTCAGCCCGTGCTCTCTGCCAGGCACTGAAGGTGATGGGTGGCATGTACCGGGTGCCATTGAGCTCCAGGTCGGCAATGAATCCGTCATCACTGCCGATATAGCGGCGGATGGGGCGGATATCGCCATTGGCATAGGCTTGCTTCAGTTTGGGCATGACTGAGGACTGGCGGGAGCGGCCCGCATGGGTTTCATACAGCTCCCACTCGATCGGCAATAGCCTGGTGCGGTAAATCTCGTCGAGTGCCTGCTCGCGATTGCGGTCTGCGATGTGCCAGGACACAAAGATCAAGGTTAGTAGCAGACACAGCCCCAGCACCAGTCGGGGTGGGTTTTTCCAGTTAACGGTGTGATCGACGGGAGTGATGATCATGGGGTGGCCGAATTGTTGTTGTCAGGGGTGCTACCCTGCGGGCCATCCAGTATGGCGGCAGGATGCTTGCGTACAGTAGCTGTTTTCCCAGAAAAGAGGCTGGCAGAAAAGCGGTTCATGCCGTTTTCCATGATGAGCTGCATATTGGGCTGACGGGACGGGCTTTGATGGTTATTTCCGTGATGTGGTTCTTTTTCCCGTTCGGACGAACAAGAGTGGTTGAGTTGGCTCGGGCGGGTTGCTATAAGAAGCGCCTGCCCGCCCTGCCTGTCAGGATCTTGTGATGTCCAGTTTTCCGTTTGCCCACCGTTTCCCCCTCCTTCTCATGACCCTGTCGGTGTTGTGGTTGTCCGGCTGCAGTGGCTTGGTCGAGCAGGCCGGCAACCGTTTTGCCGCTAACCTCTCCTCGGCTGTGCTGGATAATGACGACCCTGTTATTGTCGAGGCGGGTACTGCCTCCTATCTGTTGCTGCTGGATGCGTTGGTGCGCCAGGAGCCCGAAAGCCCGGCCTTCCGGCAAGCGGCAGCCAGTCTGAACAGTGCGTATGCCGGTGCCTTTGTGAAAGACCCGGTTCGGGCTGCCAGGATGACCGACAAGGCGCTGGCCTATGCACTGGACGCGCTTTGTCTCAGTGACAAGACACTGTGTGATGTGCGCAAGCTGTCGCTGGATGAGTTCAAGGGGCGGCTGGATGTGCTGGAGAAAAAGGATGTAGCACTGATTTACACCGCCGGTACGGCATGGGCTGGCTGGATTCAGTCGCATAGTGATGACTGGAATGCAGTGGCGGACATGCCGCGTGTCGAGGCGCTCATGCAGCGGGTGATTGCTCTGGATGAGTCCTATCAGGGAGGGGCAGCTCACTTGTATCTGGGCGGGTTGGCAACCGTGCTGCCTCCGGCGTTGGGTGGACGGCCAGAAACAGGCAAGATTCATTTCGAGAAAGCGATTGCGTTGTCAGAAGGGCATAATCTGATGGCCAAGGTGGTGTATGCGAAAAACTATGCCCGCGGGATCTTTGATCGCGAGCTGCATGACCGGTTGTTGAATGAAGTGCTGTCGGCCGACCCACGCTATCCGGGCTGGACGCTTGGCAACACTCTGGCCCGACAGGAAGCAGCAGCGCTGTTGAAAAGTGCTGACGATTTTTTTTGAGTGTCATTTTGGGGTATTCCCTGATCGCACTATTGTGAGCCGCTAGAGACGGAGAACACCATGAAGAAGAATTTGCTGGCTGTACTGATCCTTGGCCTGTTGGCGACCAGTACCCAGGCGATGACACTGAAGATTGCCACTCTTTCACCGGATGGGTCGGGCTGGATGACCCGGATGCGGGCGGGTGCCACCGAGATCAAGACGCGAACGGAAGGTCGTGTCGAGTTCAAGTTCTATACGGGCGGCACCATGGGCAATGACAAGGCGGTGCTCAACAAGGTGAAGATCGGCCAGTTGCATGGTGGTGCGGTGACGGGGGGGAGTCTGGCGGATTTCAACCGGGACATTCAGGTCTATTCCCTGCCGCTCAAGTTCAAGTCATTTGATGAGGTGGACTATGTGCGCAGCAAAATGGATGCACCACTTGCTCACGCACTGGAAGCGGCCGGACTGGTCAATTTCGGATTTGCCGAAGGTGGATTCGCCTATGTGATGTCCAAAAAGGAGCCGGTGTCTTCAATTGTGGCATTGCGCAAGCAACGGGTATGGATTCCGGACAATGATCGACAGTCGGAAGAGGCATTAAAGTCATTCCAGGTGGCACCGGTCCCCTTGTCGCTGGCAGATGTGCTGCCCAGCCTGCAGACGGGCATTATTGATACGGTTGCCTCGTCGCCAATCGGCGCGGTAGCCCTGCAGTGGCATACCCAGGTCAAGTTCCTGACCGATCTTCCCATGAGCTATTTTGTGGGCACCCTCGCTATTGATCGCAAAGCCTTCTCAAAGTTGACGCCGGCTGACCAGGTGATTGTGCGTGAAGTGATGGGCAGAACATTCCGCGATATTGAGCAGCAGAATCGCAAGGACAATCTGGCCGCTTACTCGGCCTTGCTGAAACAGGGCATCAAGCAGGTCAAGCCAACGACTCAGGAGCTGGCAGAGTGGGAGCGTTACAGCAAGCTTGCCAGTGAGCAAATGGAAAAGCAGGGCATTGTCAGTGGCCAGGCAGCCTCGCAGCTTAATGCGCACCTGACAGCATTCCGTGGTGGCAAGAAGTCGTGAGAGCGTGGCTGAAGAAAGGACTGGCGACTCTGCACTTCATGGAGAACAGCCTGCTGGTATTGTTGCTGGCTGGAATGATTGGTATTGCGGTCATGCAAATTGTCATGCGCAATGGTTTTGACTCGGGCTTTTTCTGGGCAGACAGCCTGCTCCGTGTGCTGGTGCTCTGGATCGGAATGATCGGTGCGTTGGTAGCCAGTCGGGATCAGCGCCACATCAGCATCGACATCGCTAGCAAATACCTTCCGCTCAAGGCAGCACGAGCCGTTACCGCGTTCAATGCATTGTTTACGGCCGCTGTTTGTTTCCTGCTGGCCTGGTACTCATTCGAGTTTGTGAAAATCGAGTATGAATCCCCGTCACCGGCCTTTGCCAATGTACCGACCTGGGTGTGCGAAAGCGTCATGCCGCTGACATTCGGCTTGATTGCACTGCGCTATCTGATCGTGGCGGCATTGGCGCCATGGCGGGCACCGGTTCAAGAGGCTGCCCCGACATGATGTTGTTGCTGGCATTTGTGTTGTTGCTGGCGGCGGTACTTGGCGCGCCGCTGTTTGCCGTCATCGCTGGTGTGGCAATGCTGGGATTCCAGTCGGTAGAGACGCCGCTGACGGTGATGGGCATCGAGTTGTACCGGATTGTGGACACCCCCATTCTGCTGGCATTACCACTCTTCACGTTTGCCGGTTATGTCCTGGGGGAGTCGAGAACCTCGGTGCGTCTGGTGCGGTTGACGCAATCCCTGATTGGCTGGATGCCGGGCGGTCTTGCGATCGTTGCATTTCTGACCTGTGCTTTTTTTACGGCCTTTACCGGGGCGAGCGGCGTTACGATCGTGGCGCTGGGCGGATTGCTTTACCCCGCCCTCAAGCAGGCCGGCTATCAGGAGCGCTTTTCTCTCGGCCTGGTCACTACCTCCGGGTCACTGGGTTTGTTGCTGCCGCCTTCCCTGCCATTGATTCTGTATGCCGTGATTGCCCAGCAGTTGCCTGACGGCAGCGGCATGACCATACAGGATGTCTTCAAGGCGGGACTGCTGCCCGCGCTGGTGATGATCGCTTTTCTCAGCTTTTACGGGCTTTGGATTACCCGGAAATTCCCGGTGCCGCTGCTGGCGTTCAGAGGCTCCGAAGTGAAAGCGGCCATGTGGGAGGCAAAGTGGGAGCTTCCCTTGCCGGTCGTTGTGCTTGGCGGAATATACGGTGGCTTCTTTGCTGTGTCAGAGGCTGCAGCAGTGACGGCACTTTATGTCATTGTGGTGGAGTGTCTCATCTATCGGGAGATTCCCTTGCGCAAGCTGCCCGGCATCATGCGCGAATCCATGATCATGGTGGGGGCGGTACTGTTGATATTGGGGGTTTCCCTGGCCCTGACCAACTGGCTGATTGAGGCCGAAGTGCCTACCCGGCTGTTTGAATTTCTCAGGGCTCACATCGACAGCAAATTCACCTTCCTGTTGTTGCTGAACCTGTTTCTTCTGGTGCTGGGCTGCCTGCTCGATATTTTCTCTGCTCTGGTGATCATGATTCCGCTGCTGTTGCCGGTAGCTGTTGGCTTTGGGGTTGACCCTGTACATCTGGGGATCATCTTCCTGGCCAACATGCAGATAGGATATTGCACCCCCCCGGTTGGCATGAACCTGTTCATGGCCAGTTACCGTTTCAAAAAGCCGATCACGGAGCTTTACCTCGCGACATGGCCCTTCATTGTTGTGCTGTTTGCGGCGGTGCTGGTCATTACCTATGTGCCATGGCTGAGTCTGGCTTTTCTGACACGCTAGCCCGGGCTTGCATGGGGGCATCGTAGCAGGAACGGCTCGAATGACTGACCAAAATATACGGCATCTGATGTAGTGACGGCGGCAGAAAGTCCGCTGATTTTTTTGCCGTCATCCTCGAAATAAATCCTCGATTTCCCCGTGACCCTGTTTACCTCATGCACGGTGGCGGGGGATCGATGTGTGCCATTGCTCTTGTGCTGAAGGAAGTCGACAAGGGATGCATGTGAGATAACCAGGTAGTGATCTGGCGCTTGTGCGGGAGTCAGGCCATCCAGTAATGGCAATGATATTACCGTCCGTGGCATGCCAAGAGACCCATCCGGCCTGCGGGGGAATTCAAGCAGGGCATTGCCAAATGTCTTGCTGACAAGTACGCGGGAGGCTTCGGCCTTGACTCCATTGGGGAAACTCAAGCCTTTGGCAACGATGCGCCAGCCTGAGTTGTCGCGATAGTGCACAATGGTTGCTTTCTTCTGCCTCAGTACCAGCTCCATTACGCTGCTGCCATCACGACGGTCATTGCTGACATAGATGTCGCCGCCGGGGCTGATTGACAGGTGATTGGGTGAGCTCAGGAGGGGGTCACTTAACCGTTTCCTGAAAACGAGTCGGTCAGTTCGTATGGCGTAAACAAGGATGCTGTGATGTCGTGAATTTGGCCTCTTGTCATCGTGATTTATCACATACAGCAATGTTTCAGATTCAGGGTCTGCGCGATATATATCAATGTGGTGTGGCCTGAATGAAATTCCTTGAGGCTCTCCTGTTCGTGGCAAAGGGCGCATTTTTCCTGTTGACGGGTAATAGTCATAAATGTCGCCTGTTTTCTCAAAGTTCCTGCGGTCATGACTGGAGATGAGCAGTCGGTCAATGCTGCCGTTGACCTGTACCAGACTGTGTGGCCCGGGCCCTGTCTGCACCGGGCGGCACGTGGCGCTGTCAACACGATTGCTTGCAGGCACTGATGCTGCTGCATCAATGCTCATGCCTGTTGATGAAATAATGGCGGCAAAGAGTATTCTGGCTGGTAGTGGCATGATGGAATCCTCATGATCCCATCATGCTAGGGAGAGGGGCCTGTCTTCGGCAATAGTACAAACCAGGCCGCTAGATTTATATGGCAGGAATCAAAGCAGTTGCCGCACCGGAAATGGGCTCCGCACTTCTGTGGCAGTGATGGCATCGTGTAATAACTTGTCTGCCTTTACAGGCCCCATGAACTCACACAGACATATATAGGACAGATTGATCAGGTGACGGAGGGCTTTTTCCTCAATGTGTATGTCGGCAGGAATGCGGTATTGTTGGGATAGCCAGGCATGCAGTGCGCGTTGTGATGTTGCCGGCAGCTTCATGGATGGCAGGTTTTCCAGAAGGAAAATCCTTATCTTGATGTGCATGTCTCCTGATGTTCGTGAAAAAACATCCTCAACCAGACAAGTAAAGCATTCCAGGCTGCCATCCGGTTTGGCTGCAGTTGCAGCTGCCGGCTGGGTGGCCTGTTCGGGGGTAGCCATGGGTTTGTCCCTCGGCCGACCATCGGCACCAGACAGCGCTCGAATCAGGCTTTGCAGAATCTGTGAACGCTGTGCCATGAGGGTGGCATTATCACAAAACTCGTTGATGAACCGTTGCAGTGCAAAGGTGGGCTGTTGTGCATATTTCTGTTCCCAGATGCTCAGTGCGCGTAACAGGTGGTCTTCGCCCAGATAGGGGGTTAACGCACCTTCGATAGCCAGTTTTTTCTGTGCAATGCTCATGGTGATTTTTTCATCCCCTGCGGATTCCGTTGATTTTTCCGGCTGCAAACCATTCTGGGTGACTGTGCCAGCTTTCATGAAATGTGCCTCCGCGATCAACTGCGCGATTCCAGAGCCTCAGGGTTGAATATTTTTGTCTGCTGGAATTCCGGATAGCCAATTTCGGCATGTTCGGTGAAGTCCAGTCCCCGCTGCTCGTGCAATGGGCTGGCACGCATTCCAAGCAGTTTATCGATCAACAGGTACATCACCAGTGCCGCGCCAAATGCCCAGACAAAGGCGACCGCCACTCCAAGAAGCTGGACATAGACCCGCGTGCCATTGAACAGGTCTCCGGCAAAGAAAAGGCCGGCAGCCAGAGTTCCCCATACACCACAGAAGCCATGGACAGACACGGCATCCACTACATCATCCATGCGCCCGGCATTGAGCAACATCGGGCCAATGATGGTGACAACGCCAGCCACGGCGCCGGTCAGGAGGGCAAATTGTGGATCCATTGTGGCGCAGCCGGCCGTGATCCCGACCAGGCCCCCGATGGAGCCGTTCACGGTACTGGTGAGAAGCATGGGCTTGCCGAGGAACCAGCTGAATACTGCGGCACCAACAGCGCCTGCGCAGGCGGAAAGATGGGTGTTGAGGATGATTTTGCCGATACTGGCATCGCCGGTGAGTGTGGAGCCGCCGTTGAAGCCGAACCAGCCGAACCAGAGGATGAATCCGCCAAGCGCAACCAGCCCCAGATTATGGCCGGGAATGGGGCGGGATTCTCCGGACTTGCTGAAACGTCCGAGTCTGGGTCCTAGCACCAGAATGCCTGCCAGGGCACACCAGCCACCAATGGAGTGCACCACTGTCGAGCCGGCGAAATCGATAAATCCCATCTGTTTCAGCCAGCCGGTACCTTCACCGTAGCTTCCCCAGGCCCATGCGCCGAAGACCGGGTAAATAACCCCGGTAATCAGGCAGGCGCCGACCAGATAAGCACTGTAGCGGACGCGCTCAGCCATGGCGCCCGAGGCGATAGTGCAGGCGGTGGCGGCAAACATCATTTGAAACAGGATAAAACTCCAGTCCCAGCTGGATCCGCTTTGTGGCATGAACCAGTTGGTGCCAAACCAGCCGGATGGATTGGCGCCGAACATCAGTCCGAATCCGACCAGCCAGAAAATCACACCACCAACACAGGCATCCATGTAATTTTTCATGATCACATTGACGGCATTCTTGCTGCGTGCCATGCCGCCTTCCAGCAGGGCAAAACCTGCCTGCATGAGAAAGACCAGTGCCGAGGCCACCATTAGCCATACAGTGTTGAGGTTCAGTATTACATCCGTGATGGAGGGAGCCGATTCCGTGGCCAATGCGCTTGCCGGAAACAATATTCCGGCACCTATAAAACTACGCTGCACATGGGAAAGCATGGGTGAACTCCTGAGGGCACTGTGAAAAAGCACAAGCATCACAGTCAGGATTCAGCAAGGGTTGTGCCAAAGCTGTTTTAAACGGTTTTTTCTGGGGAGTGCTTACCGGGAAAGACAGTTTTGTCCCTATAAGGGTGAGCCGGATTTGTGCGAGGGCAAGGGGGCGTGCACCGAAAAAACGAGGCCCGGATTTTTATCCGGGCCTCGTTTTTTGAATGGCAGACGGCATTTTCAGTGCGTGGCTTATGGCGACGGCTCCAGCGTTTTCAGTTGAGCCTCCAGTTCACGAATTTGTTTTTCCTTAAGGGCAATCAGTGCTGCACCGTCTTTTGCCTGGGCCTCCAGTTCGCCGGCACGCGCTCCCAGCTCTTCGCCTTCCTTGCGCACCTGATCAATCACCTCCTCACTGAGGGCAACGGCATCTGATTCAGGTGCAGAAGCTTCTGGTGTGCCAGCCAGTGGGGCTGCAACGGTAGCGGTCATGGGGACACTGGGTGTGGCCGCGGTGACGGGAGCCTGGGTGTCATATGCTTCCGGTTCCTGCGTGGTCCACCAGAAGGCCAGTCCAGCCACGATGACAAGGCCCAGAACGGCCGCCAGCATCCCCTGTCGCTTATCCATTTAATGCTCCCCTAGATTCATGTCATTGGATACATGTCGTTTGAACGGGCTTGCGCCCGACGGATTGCCAACCGACACTCGGGGCGGTGGCACAGCCCGCAATGGTGCGGAGTATGTGCCTGTTCTGTCAATTTGGATTCCGGTTCTCTCTATGATTTGGTCGCGTATTTCTGAAGCCCTGTTTTTCTATCGGCAGCACTTGCTGGCATTGTTCGGGTTGCTGTTGCCTGTGCTGGTGCCGGTAAGCCTGTTTCTGAACCACCGGTTTTATGTGGTGCAGGGCGGCGATCCTGAGAAGGCCATGAGTGATGGCCTGGCCATGGGGTTACAGATGGTTGCGGGTCTGTATGCCAATGCGCTCGTGATCCGCTACACGCTTGCCCATCTGGGTGATCAGCCCGTACCGGGTTATGGAAAGCTCTGGCAAGAGGCAATGAGCAGGGTGCCTGCGTTATTTGTGGTGCAGATACTGGTCGGCTTGCTGGTGTTTGCCGGGTTGTTGCTCTTCATTCTGCCCGGGATCTGGCTGTTGGGGGTCTTCATGCCGGCCTATGTAGTGGCCATTGCCGAGCCGATGTCAGGGGTCGAGTCTGTCAAGGCGGCCTGGGGACGCTACCGGCCAGGTGCATGGCAAATAGCTGCCAGCCTGGGGGTGCTGCTGCTGGGGCTGTTTGTTGTCATGACGGGCTTTGCCACCATTGAGCAGTTGATCCAGTCGCAGGCGACTACCCTGCGGTGGATGGCCGGGTCGGTGCTCGATGTAGCGGGATTGATGTTTGCCCAGACGGTGGTGATCCTGATGGTGCGTTTCTATGATCTGGAGCGCAGTAGCAGGTCAACGTAGGAGGGCCTGCATCACCGGAAATGAAGCAGGCCTTCCGGGTGATCCGCCCTACCAGCTGAGTGCGCCCCCCGTCTGGTACTCTGTGACACGGGTTTCAAAGAAGTTCTTCTCTTTGCGCAGGTCCATGATTTCGGACATCCACGGGAAGGGGTTCTTTACCCCGGGAAACTGCTCCGCCAGGCCCAGTTGTGCCAGGCGACGGTTGGCGATGAACTGCAGGTACTCCTCCATCATCGCGGCGTTCATGCCCAGCACACCGCGCGGCATGGTGTCGCGGGCATACTCAATTTCCAGTTGGGTCCCTTCAAGAATCATCTGGATGACTTCTTGCTGGAAGGCGGGGTTCCACAGGTGCGGATTCTCGATCTTGATCTGGTTGATCACATCAATCCCGAAGTTCACATGCATGGATTCGTCGCGCAGGATGTACTGGAACTGCTCGGCAACGCCGGTCATCTTGTTGCGACGCCCCATGGAGAGAATCTGGGTGAAGCCGCAGTAGAAGAAGATACCTTCCAGCACACAGTAAAAGCCGATCAGGTTGCGCAGCAGATCCTGGTCTGCGTCCACGGTGCCTGTGGTAAAGGTTGGATCACCCAGGTTCTGGGTATATTTCAGCCCCCAGGCAGCCTTGCGAGCGACACAGGGTACTTCACGGTACATGTTGAAGACTTCACCTTCATCAATGCCCAGTGACTGGATGCAGTACTGATAGGCATGCGTGTGGATGGCCTCTTCAAAGGCCTGGCGCAGCAGGTACTGGCGGCATTCCGGATTGGTGATCTGGCGATAGACGGCCAGCACGAGGTTGTTCGCCACCAGCGAATCGGCGGTGGAGAAAAAGCCCAGCGAGCGCATCACGATCAGGCGCTCGTCGTCAGTGAGCTGACCATCATTCGATTTCCACATGGACACGTCTTTCGACATGTTCACTTCCTGCGGCATCCAGTGGTTGG
>CAYGBB010000036.1:0-11849 GCA_964347985.1 uncultured Moraxellaceae bacterium | reverse complement strand
AGTTAATACCGTTCGGATCAGCGGTCTAGTCAAGGAGCTCAAGGCTCCGCGGACCAGCCCGGCCGGTGTGGTACATCGTGAACTGATACTGGAACACCGCTCTGTCCAGACTCTGGACGGGCAGATGCGCGAAGTGCGCGCCCTGGTCACCGTCAAGGTGTCGGGTCGTGAGCTGGCGCAGCAGGTGGCCGGTCTGGTACCGGGAAACCGGATCACGGCAAGCGGGATGCTGGCGCAGGCCAGTCATCGCGACACGCAGCAGTTACTGATTCACGCGCAAGCGATTGAGAGATTCGAATAGGAGAGCAAACGTCATGGCACGTTTCTACCGCCGTCGCAAATTCTGCCGTTTTACGGCCGAAAACATCAAGTACATCGATTACAAGGACACTGAAACCCTGAAGCAGTACGTTACTGAAACAGGAAAGATTGTCCCTAGCCGTATTACTGGCACGAAGGCCCGTTACCAGCGTCAGCTGGGTCTGGCCATCAAGCAGGCCCGTTTCCTGGCCCTGCTGCCTTATACCGACAACCACCTGTAATCCGGGAGACGAGTGATGGAAATCATTCTGCTTGAGAAGATCAAGAACCTGGGTGCACTTGGTGCCAAGGTTGCTGTAAAGCCTGGGTATGGCCGTAATTTCCTGATTCCTCAGGGTAAGGCTGTTCCTGCTACTGAAAAGAATGTGGCTGAGTTCGAAGCCCGTCGCGCCGATCTGGAAGCCAAGGCGAATGCCGCTCAGGCATCTGCCCAGGCTCGTGGCGAGCGCGTCAGCGCACTGGCTGTTGTCATTGCTGCCAAGGCTGGCGATGAAGGCAAGCTGTTCGGTTCCGTGGGTACCCGCGACATCGCTGAAGCCATCACTGGCCTTGGCGAAGCGGTCGACAAGAGCGAAGTGCGCCTGCCTAATGGCGCGCTGCGCAACACCGGCGACTATGACATCGATGTGCAGCTGCACGCCGAAGTTACGGTTCCGGTCAAGGTCACCGTGGTTGCCGCGTAACTAGCGGTATAAGATTGCAGGCCTTCGGGTTTGCGTTCGGCAAAAGGCGCCCTTGTGGCGCCTTTTGCTTTGGGGCCGTGTCCGGCCCTGCCGATCCCCTGATCATTCTTCTGCTGTACAAACGAGTCTGCCATGAGCGATACCCCTTTCGCGGCTGTGCCTGCCGGACCCACTGACGCTTCAGTGGCCAATCTCAAGTTGCCCCCGCACTCGCAGGAGGCGGAGCAGTCCGTGCTGGGCGGCCTCATGCTGGAAGATACGGCCTGGGATCGGGCGGCCGAAATCGTCTCGGAAAATGACTTCTACCGGCGCGACCACCGCCTGATTTTCCGTGCCATTGCCATCCTGGCAGAGGAAAGCAAGCCACGGGATGCGTTGACCGTGTCGGAAACGCTGAACCGTCTGGGCGAGCTTGAAGAGGCGGGGGGTATCGCCTACCTTGGTGAAATCGTGAAAAACACGGCATCGGCAGCGAACATCGGTGCCTATGCAGAGATCGTACGCGAACGTTCGGTATTGCGGCAGCTGATCAGGGTCTCTTATGAGGTCTCTGATTCGGCGTACCAGCCGCAGGGGGCAACGTCCCGTGAGATTCTCGATGATGCGGAGCGCAAGATTTTTGCCATCGCCGAGCAGCAGCAAAAAGGTACCGGCCCGCAGCCTATCCGGACCCTGCTGGCGCAGACCGTGAATCGTATCGAGGCCCTTTACGGCTCGACCGATGCGCTCACGGGGCTTTCCACCGGTTTCGACAAGCTCGATGAAATGACCTCGGGCCTGCAGAAGGGGGATCTGGTCATCGTCGCCGCGCGTCCATCCATGGGCAAGACGACCTTCGCCATGAATCTGGTGGAGAACGTGCTGATGGGCGGGGCACCGGTGCTGGTGTTCTCGATGGAAATGCCCGCCGACTCGCTGGTAATGCGTAGCCTGTCCTCGCTGGGGCGTATCGACCAGAACCGCGTGCGTTCCGGCAAGCTGGAAGAAGAGGACTGGCCGCGCCTGACCTCGACCATGTCGATGCTGAACGAACAGAAACTGTTTATTGATGACACCGGCGGTCTTTCGCCCACCGAAGTGCGCGCCCGCGCCCGGCGTGTGGCGCGCGAGAATGGCGGGCAGCTCGGCCTGATCATGGTCGACTACCTGCAGCTGATGCGCGTGCCGGGTCAGGAGAGCAATCGCGTCAACGAAATTTCGGAAATCTCGCGCTCGCTGAAAGGCCTGGCGAAGGAAATGAATTGCCCGGTGATTGCGCTGTCGCAGCTCAACCGCTCGCTGGAGCAGCGTCCCAACAAGCGCCCGGTAATGTCCGACCTGCGTGAGTCCGGTGCTATCGAGCAGGACGCCGACGTCATCATGTTCATCTATCGTGACGAGGTTTATAACCCCGAGTCCGAGCACAAGGGCACGGCGGAGATCATCATCGGCAAGCAGCGTAACGGCCCTATCGGCAAGGTGTACCTGGCTTTTCTGGGCAAGTACCTGCGCTTCGAGGATCTTGCCCCGGAATATTACCGTGATCGTCCGGAGGATGACTGATCATGCGTGAAGCGTGCCTGAGCATTTCCCGTGCCGCCCTGCAGCACAACCTGCAGCGGGTACGGGAACTGGCACCGGGATCGAAGGTGCTGGCCATGGTGAAAGCCGATGCCTATGGCCATGGTGCCATGCTGGTGGCGGAAACACTGGCCACTGCGGATGGCTTTGGCGTGGCGTTCCTGGCCGAAGCGCTGGCCTTGCGTGCGGCGGGTATCCGGCAGCCGGTCACTGTGCTGGAAGGGGTCTTCTCGGTGGAGGAAATGGCCGAGGCCGTGCGTCACGATCTGACGGTGATTGTGCATCAGGAGGCGCAGGTGCGCCTGCTGGAGGCAGTATCGGCCGAGGCGCCGGTCGCGGTCTGGCTGAAGCTGGATAGCGGCATGCACCGTCTGGGATTTGCGCCGGAACAGGTAGTGGATACCTACCGCCGCCTGATGGCGTTGCCGGGCGTGCGGTCGGTCGGGTTGCTCACCCATTTTGCCATGGCGGATGAGCCGGACTCGGCCCGGACCGGTCAGCAGATTGCGGTGTTCCGGTCGGTACAGCAGCAGCTGGAGCGGGAGGGCGGCAGTCCCGTGCCGGACAGTCTGGCCAACTCGGCCGCCATCATGGCCTGGCCGGAGGCACAGGGTCACTGGGTCAGGCCCGGCATCATGCTGTATGGCGCATCCCCTTTTGCCGATCGCCCGGCCGACACCCTGGGCCTGCGCCCGGTCATGACACTGCAGTCCCGTCTCATTGCCGTGCGTGCGCTCAGGGCGGGTGAGGCGGTGGGCTACGGCGCAACCTGGATCGCCCCCCGCGACACGCGCATTGGCGTGGTGGCCATTGGCTATGGCGATGGCTATCCCCGGCATGCCCCCAATGGTACCCCGGTACTGGTCAACGGCGTGCGGGTGCCACTGGCGGGACGTGTCTCCATGGACATGATCACGGTGGATCTGGGCGACGTGCCTGCGGCGGTGGGTGATCCCTGTGTGCTCTGGGGTGAGGGTCTGCCGGCAGACGAAGTGGCGGCACATGCCGGGACGATCAGCTATGAGTTGTTCTGCAAGGTGACGCCACGGGTGCCGCGTGACGTGATCTGATTGATGGTCGGGACGCGTATTGCTAAGCCCAGGCCCTCATACAGCGAATATGTCTAACGCATGTTGATTGCCCCGCTATGCTGAAAGAGAAGGCACCGAGGACGAGCATCATGCGAACCCTGTATTACCTGACAGACAAGATTGAAACGGCAGAGGCAATGACCTCTACGCTGGCCTCCATGAATATCGACCGCGATGGTTACTACATTGTCAGTCGTGATCATGACAGCGTTCGCCGCCATCATCTTCATGACGCATCTGTCATGGATGAAACAGATCTTGTGCATTCAGGGGAAAGAGGGGCGCTGATCGGAGGACTGGCGGGATTACTGTTTGCGGTATGGATTGCTATCGCACAGCCGCTGGGATTATCCATGACCCTCGGCGCCTTCCTTTTTGTGTCTGCCCTCATCGGGTGCTTTGGTGCCTGGGTGGGGGGGATGGTGGGTATCAGTCACGAGAACTACAAGCTGATGCCTTTTCACCAGGCGATTGCCGAAGGCCAATACCTGATGGTGATCAATGTCCGTGAAGTCGCCAAGGCGCGACGCATCAAGGAGGTCATGCATCAACAGCACCCGGAGGCCCGCTTCGAAGCTGAAGATGATGGTGGTCCGAATGTAATGGCCACCGAGGCCGAGTTTCGCCCACGGCATCTCTGAGTTCTCGAGACGGTATGCCAGTGAGTGATGGAGCGGTGAAAACCGCGTAACGGTCCGCGTTCAGCCACGGACCAGACCCCGCCTTCGGGCGGGGTTTTTATTGTTCGCGGTTACGGACCGTGCGTGTCTTTTGCGCAGCCCTGAGCCTACAATCCGGTCAGTTTTTCCTGATTGCGGATGTCATGAGCAAGAACAAGAACCTCTATGCCTGCACAGCGTGTGGCGCTGAATTCCCCAAATGGGGAGGGCAGTGTGGCGAGTGCGGCGACTGGAATACCCTGACCGAAATCGTTCGTGAGGCGGCTCCCAAAGGACCCCGGGCCGGAGGCTATGCCGGACAGGTGGCAAAAGTCACGGTGCTGGGCGATGTGAAGCTGGATGCCGAGTCGCGCGTGCCCTCCGGACTCTCCGAGCTGGATCGTGTGCTGGGGGGAGGTTTGGTCGCCGGCTCAGTGGTGCTGATTGGTGGTGATCCCGGTATCGGCAAATCCACCATCCTGTTGCAGACACTGACACAGCTCGCGGAAACCATGCCGGCCCTGTATGTCACGGGTGAGGAATCACTGGGGCAGGTCGCCATGCGTGCCAAGCGTCTGGAGTTGCCCATGGGGCATCTCCGCCTGATGGCTGAAACCTGCGTGGAAAACATTATTGCGACGGCGCGCGAACAAAAACCGCGCGTGCTGGTGGTCGACTCCATTCAGACTATTTTTACAGAGGCCCTGCAATCAGCGCCCGGCGGTGTCTCGCAAATCCGCGAGTCGGCGGCGTTGCTGACCCGCTTTGCCAAGCATTCCGGCTGCGCTCTTTTTCTGGTGGGTCATGTCACCAAGGAGGGGGCTCTGGCTGGTCCGCGCGTGCTGGAGCACATGGTGGATTGTGTGCTTTATTTTGAGGGTGAAGCCGATTCGCGTTTCCGTGTGATTCGCGCCGTGAAAAACCGTTTTGGTGCGGTCAATGAACTCGGTGTGTTCGCCATGACCGATCGCGGGCTGCGCGAGGTGAACAATCCTTCGGCGATATTCCTGTCACGACACAGCGAGGCCATTCCCGGCTCCATTGTCATGGTAACGCGTGAAGGCACGCGCCCCCTGCTGGTGGAAGTGCAGGCGCTGGTTGACGAAGCGTACGGCAATCCGCGCCGTGTCGCTGTGGGTCTGGACCAGAATCGCCTGGCCATGCTGCTTGCTGTGCTCCATCGGCATGGCGGTATTGCCACGGTGGGGCAGGATGTTTTCGTCAATGTGGTCGGCGGGGTGCGCGTGATGGAAACCGGTTCCGACCTGGCGCTACTGCTGGCGGTGACATCCAGCTTGCGCGGACAGGCATTGCCGAATGATCTGGTGGTGTTTGGCGAGGTGGGATTGTCCGGGGAAATCAGGCCGGTGACGAATGGCCAGGAGCGCCTCAGGGAGGCCGCCAAGCATGGCTTCAAGCGTGCAATTGTGCCGAATGCGAATGTGCCCAAGCAGTTGATAGAAGGGCTTGAAATAGTTGGGGTTGGTCGATTGCACGAGGCACTTGAAGCAGTTTGAGCCTCCAATAACGGGAATGAAAATGCACAACTTGTTCGGTCGTATTGTACGTACGTTGTGTCTGGTGTTGCTGACAGTGAGCACGGTAGTGCAGGCGGAGTCATCGACTCCGGCAATCGGGGCGCAAGTCACGGACCGTCCGAAAGTGGCACTGGTGCTGTCCGGTGGAGGTGCGCGTGGCCTTGCGCATGTCGGTGTCATAAAGGCACTGGAACGCTTGCGTATTCCCTATGATTGCATTGCGGGCACCAGCATGGGCGCCATTGCCGGCGGCGCATTCGCCTCCGGCACGACCGTTGAAGACGCCGAGCGCATGGTGATCGATGCGGACTGGGGTTATATTTTTTCGGATAAATCAAACCGGAGCGATATTCCCTACTTCCGCAAAAGCGAGGACTTCCGTAATTATTTTGATTTCACATTAACCCTGAAAGGAATGGAGTTGCTGCCGCCACGTAACTTCGTTGGCACCCAGAATATAGGTATATATTTTCGTAATCTGACGGATTCCACCTACGCGGAACATTTCGACGACTTGCCGATTCCATACCGTGCTGTAGGAACGGATATCGTGACCGGAAATGCCGTTGTCCTGACTGGCGGCATGGTGGCCGAAGCCATGCGTGCCAGCATGACAGTGCCGGGAGTATTTCCACCCATTCCCTACAAGGAACATCTGCTGGTGGATGGTGGGATTGCCAATAATCTGCCGGTCAGCGTCGGCAGGGAGATGTGTGGTGATGTAGTGGTCGCCATTGATGTGTCGACACCCATTTTCAAGCATGGAGAAATGAACACCGTACTGGATTTTAGTGCTCAAGCGGTCAATGTCGGCATGCAGCGCAGTATGAACGATTCTCTGGCAGCGCTGAGACCGGACGATATTCTCATCGTGCCGGATTTGAAGGGGTACTCTCCGGCAGATTTTGACAAGGTGCGTGAAATTGTCCGGATTGGCGAGGAAGCAGTGTTGCAGAATGAGGAAAGACTGCGTCCCTATCAAATGGAGCAGGCCGCCTATGATGAGTGGAAGAAAGGCATACAGCTGCGTCGGCACAAAGTGATGCGGCTGCAGCAGGTAACGATGGGAAAAACCAGATGGGTTAATCCTCGTGTGTTGCAGTCCTTGCTGGCAGTCCGTCAGGATCAGTTGCTGGATACGGCAGCGCTGCATCAGCGTATTGATACCGTTTATGCGCGTGGCGATTTTTCCCGCATCAGTTATGACGTGATGCCCACTCCGGAAGGCAAGACAATCCTGCATGTAATTCCGGAGGAGAAGCCGGGTCGTGACTTTGTGCGTTTCGGATTGTCGCTGTATTCCGATTTTGAGGGAGATGCCGAGTTCACCGCGCTGGCTTCCTTGCGCCGGGCCTGGCTCAATCAGCTTGATGCAGAATGGCGGACGGATATTGAAATCGGCCGGGACAAGGCGCTCTACAGTGAGTGGTATCAGCCCGCCAGCCTGGGTTCGGAGCTGTTTGTGGCGCCGCACCTGCATTATCGCAGTGACTATCGTGATGCAAGCTTTGCCAATCAGCAGCCATTTTCCTATTCGCTCAGGACCATTGATGCGGGCCTTGAAGTGGGCTCTGTCTTTGGTCGGTGGGGTGAGCTTCGCGCAGGGGTACTGACCGGCTACGGTCGTATTGAAGTTGACGATACGCTTTCTCTGGGGTCGCCACGGTTTGACCGCGGTGGTTACACACTCAAGCTCACACTGGATCAGCTGGATAATGTCAGGTTCCCGCATCAGGGCGGACTGATGCGCCTGGATTTTTTCAAATCAACGGATGATCTGGGTGCAGATGCATCCTACTCCCGCATCATGATGGAGGGACGTCGGGCATTTACATCCGGTACCAATACCCTGTTGCTGGTGGGCCGAGGTGGCAGCAGTCTGGAAACGGCAACCCCCTATTATGAAAACTTCAGGCTGGGTGGGCTGTTCAATCTGAGTGCCATGCCACCAGGCGTGATTGATAGCCCGAATCAACTGTATGGGCGGGTGCAATATTACCGGCAGGTAAATCAGTTACCGGCCCTGGTGGGAAAAGGTGTCTATGCCGGTGCGCTGCTGGAGACGGGCTGGGGTTGGGACAACACGGCCTTTGATGTGCCGGATGGGCGCGACTTGCCCTGGTCCGCAGGAGCCTATGTGGCAGCGGACACGTTTATTGGCCCGCTCTATTTGCTCGGCTCCATTGGGGCCGACAGGGCGTCGGCCATTTACATGGTGCTGGGCGCCAGTTTCTGAGGTGTCGTGGTGTGCGGGTGTGGTTGGTTAGCGTGTGGTGTTGTCGTGGCGTGCTGCCGTGTTGTTGCTTGTATCGGATCTGGAGTGTCTGTACTGATGCCATGCCCAGGCCATCAGTCCCGCCATTGCCAGCATGATCAGAAGCGGTGCGATAAACGCCAGCAGGGTCAGGGCCAGTGATCCCAGCCACTCACCCGTGGCGAGCAGGGGATTGCCAAGTCCCCCGGTGGTGGCAGTGGAGGTGGCGCGAGTCAGCATGCTGCCCGCTTGTACAATGCCGGCCGTGCCGCCACCAGCAATGAGTGCCAATGACCATTGCAGCATGGGGTTATCGAGGCCGGTCATGAGCGATGCCGTCATCAGGGTACCGGCAACAACGGCACCGGGTGCGGCCACTGTATCCAGCAGGTGGTCAACAATCGGGATGTAATAGCCACCAATTTCAAGCACGGTGGCGGCTGCCAAGGCGGTTACTGCTGCAGGAGAGGCCAGCCAGGCCATCTCTGCATTCAAGGGTACATACCCCTGCCATCCGG
The DNA here is from genome assembly GCA_964347985.1 of uncultured Moraxellaceae bacterium. GTDB lineage: Bacteria > Pseudomonadota > Gammaproteobacteria > Pseudomonadales > Moraxellaceae > UBA2031. Next base: position 3,225 of record CAYGBB010000036.1, on the reverse strand, counting down.
CAATGGCCAGCCCGAAAAGAGGAAGAAAGACACGCAGGCCGGCCGCGGCAGCCAGGCCGATCCCTACCAGTATCGCAATCACAAGTTCCACGGCCTTGCCCTCAATGATGTCCCGCTTCAGGATACGACCATGGGATTGTTCAGGCTACAACCCCCAGGGAGGGAAGCATAACCATGAGTCTTGAAGTGCCGGTGTTTCCACTACATACCGTGCTTTTTCCGGATGGCGAGTTGCCGTTGCGCATTTTCGAGTTGCGTTATCGGCGCCTGGTGGACGAGTGTGGCAAGAACAAGCCGTTCGTGATTGTGCGCATTCGCGAGGGCGGTGAAGTCGGTGAGGCGGCCTTTACGTTTGACGTCGGCACACTGGTGCATTTCAGTGAGCTGGTCAGTCAGCGCGACGGCAGTCTCGGGGCGCTGGTGCTGGCTGAAGAACGGGTACGTCTGCATGACCGTCGTATTGACGAAGATGGCTTGATGTTCGCACGGGCAGAGCCCTTGCCGCAGGATGACTATGTGCCCATCCCGTCAGACCTGCAGGCGCTGGCCGCCGAACTGGAAAGCCAGGGGGATGTGATTCCCGATGCCGGCATGCTGACCTGGCGGGTGGCTGAGCGCTTGCCGCTGGATCTTGATCATCGTCAGGAGTTGCTTGAGGAAACCCGCGTCGGCCACCGCATGGAGATGATCCGGGCATGGCTGTTGCGCCATCCGGGATGGTTTTCGGCCTAGTGGTTAACGGGCAAGATGCTGGCGGATTTCGGCGGCATCTGCCTCAAGTTGTGATGTTTTTACTGGGCCCAATGCCAGATCAAAGGGTTTGCGCAACAGGCGGGCGAGAAAGCGGCCGCTGTCGCCACGATAACGGGGCAGGATGTGCAGGTGCACATGTGGCACGGTCTGATGGGCGGCAGGTCCATCGTTGACGTTGTAGTGCACGGCGGCAGGCGCCAGTGATGAGGCATACAGCGCGGTCGCAATGCGTGTGCCGGTTTCAAACAGGTGTGCCCGCACGGCAGGCTCGAGCTCGTGCAGCTGGCGATGATGCTGTTTGGGCACAATCAATACGTGACCACGACGCAGCGGGAAAATATCCATGAAGGCGAACACCTTGTCGTCTTCGTGGATTATCACGGCAGGAAGACGGCCCTCGATCAGGTCGCAAAAAATGCAGTGTGTCACGGTGGTCTCCTGAGGCGTGGTTATTGCTGTCCGGATTTTTCCGGATGGTCTGATATTCCCTGAGCCGCATCATCCGTTGGCGGGCGTTTGCCATTGGTGAAACCAGTCCAGCGTATTCTCTGTTTTCCCGGAGGGCCGGTATTCGGCCCCGCACCAGCCGTGGTAGGGCAGGTCGCGTATCAGTGCAAATATTTCGTCGTAATCAATCGAGCCTGTTCCTGGTTCCTGACGACCAGGGGTATCGGCAAACTGGATGTGCCCGATGTGCTGGATGTTGTCTTGCAGGGAAAGCTTCACGTCCTCCTGCATGCGTTGCATGTGATAGCAATCGAACTGCATTTTCAGCGCAGGGTGATTAACGGTATCCAGCATTGCCTGCATTTGGGCGATTGAATGCAGGATGAAGCGAGGCATGTCGACGGTATTGATGGCCTCCATGACGGTGGTGACGCCAATTGAGTGCAGTGTTTCGGTGGCATGGCACAGATTGCTGGCCAGTGTACTCACGCAGTGTGCCAGGGGTACACCCGCGGGCTCGCGTCCGGCCAGCACATTCACTGTGGGTACCTGCAGGGCTTCGGCATATCGCAGCGCATCCATCACGGCATGACGAAAGGCCTGCTCGCGCCCCGGGATGCCTGCAAGTCCGTCACCGCCCTGCATGAGGTCGCCTGCAGGCACATTGATAAGCACCAGCTGCAGTTCGTTGCGCGCCAGCTCATGGCGAATGGCATCAATCGTCAGTTCATACGGAAACTGGATCTCGACCGCTGAAAAACCGGCAGCGCGGGCGGCAGCAAAGCGCTCGATCAGCGGACGTTCGCAAAACAGCATGGACAGGTTGGCAGAAAATTTCAGCATGCCGGTTTTGTTTCCGCGAACAGGGTGATGAGACTGCTGAGATCATCGCTCAGGTGGCCTTGCGCACCATGTTGCCGCATCAGGCCAGCGGCAGCGGCAGCAAGGGGTGAGGGGCTGTTGCTGGCAGCGGCCAGGGCAGTGGCCATGTCGAGATCCTTGAGCAAGGTTTGCACGCGCCACTGTACCGGTTCGAACTGGCGTGTGCTCATGCGCGGTGCCAGTAACTGGAACGGTTTCGAGTCGGCAAAACCACCGGCCAGTGCCGGTGCCAGCCTGGTGGCATCCACGCCGGCTTTTTCCGCCAGCGCCACTGCTTCCGCAATCAGCACGGCATTGGCGGCCACAATCAGCTGGTTGCAGATCTTGGTGACTTGTCCGGCGCCACTCGGCCCCATGTGCGTAACGCGCTGGGAGAGACACGCCAGCACGGGGCGTACGCGCTCAACGATGTCTGCTTCGCCCCCCGCCATGATGACCAGCGTACCCGCCTCGGCGCCCACCACACCCCCGGACACCGGAGCATCAATCCAGTGTGCGCCACGTGAATTTGCGCGATCTGCAAAGTCACGGGTGGCAGCGGGATCAATCGAGGACAGATCAATCACGATATGGCGATCGTTCAAGGCGGTAGCGACGCCCTGTTCAGCAAACATGACGTGTTCGACGGCGGTAGTGTCGGAAACGCACAGGAAAATAATATCGCTGTTGATGGCAAGCTCTGCCGGAGAGCTAGCCACTTTGGCGCCCTCATGGTTCAGCAGGGTGCATTTATCCGGGTTGCGGTTCCAGACGGTGAGTGCATGACCGGCACCGAGCAGGCGCCGGCAAAGGGGCAGGCCCATGAGGCCAATGCCGATAAAGCCGATTCGGGGCATGGTGTGATCCGCAAGTGGTCCAGTCGCTACATTGTCCGGGATGGAGCGGCAGGATCAAGCCTCATGGGAGGTGAAACAAAAAGCGGACCTGTTGGTCCGCTTTTATCAGGGCGACTTGCCGGTCTTACTGGACCGGACACTCGACATTCTTGTAGCGAATCTCGGCAACCTTCCGGCAACCCATGGCCTTGAATCCACCCATGCTGTCGCAGGCTTTCTGAGCGGCGGAGCGTTCAGCACACTTGATGGCGGTGTTGGCGACTGTATCAACCAGCTCATTGCCGGTGTTAAGCGTGACAACCTGGTC